>NZ_OSDX01000058.1:0-26192 GCF_900382755.1 Vibrio sp. Evd11 | reverse complement strand
TAGCCTCAAGGAACAATCACCACCGCCCTAGGCGGTGGTTTTGAGGAGCCAATAAAAACAGCTTTTTTGTGGTTAATAAGCAATCCAATTCCCGTGATGAATACGTAGTGACCGATAAAATTGAAAAAAAAAATGAGTAACTGAGTAGCGAGAACGCTTATGCATGCATAACCTTTACACCAAGGTGAGTGTTTTCTGAGGTTCATCAAGCACTCGCTCTTTTCTTCAATAAGGGAATACGTAATGAGATTAAATAAGCAAAAGTTTAACCCCATAACCGCACTTTCCATTCTGCTAATGACGGCTGTCATGAATCCAGTTTACGCAGAATCTAACGACGAGCAGTTCGAGTTAGGAAAACAAAAAGCCAAGGTGTGTATGACTTGTCATGGCGTTGATGGTATCTCAACTCAAGACCCCTACCCGAACCTTCGTGGTCAAAAAATAGGGTATCTCATTTCCTCACTGAAAGATTATCAGACAAGGGAAAGAACCAGTGGTTTGGCGATTCTCATGCAGCAACAAGCTGACACACTTTCAGATCAAGACATCCGAGATATCTCCTACTTCTATTCAATGCTCGGCAAGGATTCAAGTTCAGTTAACGACTCAAAAACAGACAGCAATTCAAAACTGTAGGCAAGGAGCCTTGTTATGGAACAAGTGACAACGCAGTACAGCATCAAGGTCGTGAGATACTTTATCATCGCCTCTTTAATCTGGGCGATTGTGGGTATGATCATCGGCGTGATCCTCGCCGCTCAATTGTATTGGCCTGTGCTCAATTTCGATTCTCAATATTTCCAATTTGGTCGTCTTCGCCCTCTGCATACCTCAGGCGTTATTTATGGGTTTGTGGTGAACATTTTAATGGGGACTTCACTCTATATTGCCCAACGAACTGGCCATTGCGAGCTGTTCAATAAAAGCCTGTCGTGGATGGTCTTTTGGGGGTGGCAACTTATTCTACTGTTCGCAGTCATCTCCTTGCCTGGGGGCCACACTAGCTCAAAAGAGTATGCGGAACTTGAATGGCCAATCGATTTAATGATTGTACTGGTGTGGGTGCTCTATGCAGTGTTGTTCTTTGGCACCCTAGCCAAGCGTAAGGTGAGCCACATCTTTGTGGCTAACTGGTTTTTCGCTGCTTTCATTATCGTTGTTGCCATGATTTTCATTGTGAACAATCTTGCGATGCCGGTCTCGGCCATGAAGTCCTACTCCGTATTCGCAGGTGCTCAAGATGCGATTGTTCAATGGTGGTGGGGACATAATGCCGTTGGTTTCTTACTGACCGCTGGTGTGATCGGTATGAATTACTATTTCATACCCAAAGCAGCGGACCGACCAATCTATTCGTACCGCTTGTCTGTGATCCATTTCTGGGGCTTGGTCGGCTTTTACACGTGGGCCGGAACGCACCACTTAGTCTACTCTTCCGTTCCCATCTGGATTCAGAACATCGGAATCGTGATGTCGTTGATATTGTGGCTCCCTTCCTGGGCGGGTGCTTTCAATAGCGCAATGACCCTTCTACAAAACAAAGAAAAGCTGAAGTCCGACTACATTCTTTTGTTCTTTTTCTCAGCGATTCTTTACTACTGCTTAGCAACATTCGAAGGCCCGCTACTTGCTATTCGCTGGTTCAACATGGTGGCACACAACACCGAATGGATAATCGGCCACGTACATTCCGCAGCACTCGGATGGGTGGGAATGTCAGGGATAGCGGTTTTTTACTACTTCATTCCGCGCTTGTGGGGCCGAACCGATCTTTGGTCACGACGACTGATTAAGTGGCACTTCTGGCTTGCTCATGCTGGCGTCGCCATTTATGCGATTGCGCTTTGGGTCGCGGGTATCGGTGAGGGTTATATGTGGCTCGCTCAAAATGAAAATGGCGAACTGATATACAGCTTTGTAGAGGCTATGGACTTTAAAGCACCTTGGTTGTTCTTACGATTCTTTGGTGGTGCGCTGTTTGTTCTGGGTTTATTCCTAATGGCATTTAACTTATTTAAAACCGTTCGTATGCCAGTAGTACTTAACGCAAAACACGCCGTTAATGAGGGGGCTTAAATGATGAGTAAAGACTTTACACATTCAATCGTCATTTTAATTTTGACCACTGTTGTCGTCGCTTCCTTCTCTCTGTTGGTTTGGGTCGTGCCTAGCATTGTCCGGGGAGACGACATTGCCAAAGGCAGCTTAGCGATGCCACTCACACCTCTTGAGTTGGCAGGACGAGACATTTACATCAGTGAAGGCTGTCATGTGTGTCACACACAAATGGTTCGCCCTCTAGAACCAGAAGTGAAACGTAATGGTCGCCCAAACAAAGAAGCAGACGACATCTATGAATTTCCTAACTTGTGGGGTTCTAAGCGCACGGGTCCGGACCTCACTAATTTAGGGAGAAAGTATTCTGACCGGTGGCATGCTATTCACTTAATTGACCCTCGAAAAGTCGTACCGACATCGATCATGCCCGCCTACCCTTGGTTATTTGAACAGACTCTGTCAGGCGACGACATAAGCGACAAAATGGAAATCCTCCGCATACTTGGCGTTCCTTATACTGACCAAGAAATAGGTGACGCCAGATTACAAGTAAGAGGAAAAACCAAAGGTGAAGCTCTGATCCGCTATCTACAAAGCCTTGGTAAAGATACGTCACAGGAGGTATCACAATGAGTGCATTTTGGAATCTATGGGCGGTAATTTTAACCTTAATCTTCTTCGTTCTTATGGTGTCTGTTATCGTTAAATATTGGCGTAGCAATCACCAAGCCGATCAAGACCACACCCTTGGCACTTTTGATGGCATTGAAGAAAAAGATGCGCCACCGCCAAAACTACTCTTTGTTAGCTATGCTATTGCCTTTCTATTGTCTGCTGGCTATTTGGTGCTCTACCCCGGGCTTGGTGAATGGGAAGGGTTAGTCGATTGGAAGCAAAGTGACGACAAACTCAGCTCACCCAGCACAACGTTAAACGAGCAATTCTCTCAAACAACGGAAACCACCCTCGAAGGATTGTCTGGCATACCCGAAATAGTAAACAGCGGACAAATCTTGTTCCAAACTCACTGCGCGGCTTGTCACCGCGACAACGCTCAAGGTCAGAAACACTTCCCTAACCTTATTGACCAAGAATGGCTATATGGTGGTAGTGATGAAGCGATCATTCATTCGATCGCCAAAGGGCGAAATGGCGCGATGCCGGGTTGGAGCGAGATAATGCGCCCCGATGAAGTGGCTAAGGTTTCTTACTACTTAGCTTCGCTCAATCAACGCCATACCGATGTTCCAGAAGTAAAAGTCAAAGTCGGCAAAGAGCTGTTTGCAAAATATTGTTCATCTTGTCACGCCGATGGTTCTATCGCGAATCCGGTGATCGGCGTCCCTGATCTTTCAGATGATATCTGGCTGCACGGAGGGAGTATTGAAGAGATACAACACACTATCAACAAAGGCTTGAACAACCTGATGCCTGCGTTTGATAAACAGCTTACGGAAAACGAGATACTCGCACTGGGTGCTTACATTCGACATGCGGGCTCAGCGCAGCAACAACGACTCGCGAACCTAAAAGCTCAGTCTGTTGAACGGGGTGAATACATCGCTTATGCCGGTGACTGTGTCGCGTGTCATAGTGCAGAAGGTGGCGAACCTTTTGCTGGCGGGCTTCCTTTTGTGACACCTTTTGGCACCGTCTATTCAACCAATATTACGCCCCACACAACAGAAGGTATTGGTACTTATGACTTTGATGATTTCCGAGACGCGTTAGTTGCAGGTAAAGGTAAGAATGGTTACCTGTACCCTGCAATGCCTTACACCTCTTATCAATACCTCACCGACCAAGACATGGTCGATTTGTGGGAATACATGCAGTCAATCACCGCGGTGCCTCGCCGCAATGACGACAACAGCATGATGTTCCCATCGAATATACGTCTAGGTCTGCTCGGGTGGAACATTGTGTTCATGGATACCGACCCGATTGACTATCAAGTGCCTGAAGAACTTAAATCGGAAGTCGAAAACGTTGAGAAATGGCAACAAGGGAAATATTGGGTTGCTGGTCTTGGACACTGCTCTGAGTGCCACACCCCGCGAAACATTGCTCAAGCTCTGATACCTGAACGTATTTTCCAAGGTAACTTGATTGACGGCTGGAATGCGCCCGATATCACGGCCAACGAGCTGTATGTCGATGGTTGGGATGAAGCGACACTGACCGATTTCTTACACACGGGTCACTCAGACAAAGGGACTGCCTTTGCCGGCATGGCTGACGTAGTGAAAAACAGCCTAAGTTTGATGACGCGTGAAGATATCGAGTCAATGTCCTATTACCTACTCAGTGGTGACATCAACAACACCATCAGCAGTGACGCGGTTCCGTTGCAACCTAAAGGGTTTGATGAAGACTCTTACGCGACTGACATTTACACCACGTATCGCCAGACATGTGGAGCCTGTCATGGAGACGATGGTAAAGGACGTGACCCTATCGCCCCTACTCTGTTGAATAACGGCATCATCATGCACAGTGACCCTTTCAACACCATCGCGGTAACCGTGCGGGGCCTACAACCCACCTATCTCGACAAAGACAGAAACTTCATGCCAATGGCAAGCTTTGAAGATGTGCTGTCGGATCAAAGGTTGGCTGAGTTGATCACCTTCGTGCGATTGCACCTTGGAGATAGAGAGGAACCAGTAACCGCAGAGCACGTTCGAGAGGTAAGAGAAACGCTTGAAGCTGCAGGTTACGCTGGAGGGTTACACACCACACCTGAAATGTACGAAAGTCGAGATAAGAACATCAACATACGTTAGTCGACAAACAGACCACGCAGGAGGCCAGATTCAGGCCTCCTGCTTTTTATTAATAGAGCAGTTTTTAAGAGAACGGTCTCCAATACAACTGTGTTTGAGTACAGACGAGCTTTGATACAACCGTGTTTTTGATATTCTAACCACACCCAATCTCGACACTTTACCCACCAAACGTTTTAACTAACTGATTACATAATAAAGTCAATTCACACATAATGAGATCGATATCCCAGAACAAAGATGTGACTAAGTGCATAATCTTCATTATTTTATAAAGATGTACTAAGGGACCGTCTATGGATACAACAACTCTCATCTACGATACATTGGAAGGGTTATCGAGCGCAGAACCTCAACAGCACGCTCAAATTCGCCAAAATCTATACAACCAATTAGATTTATCATTTGAGAAGCAGTTAGCCTTGTATTCAAATGTCCTAGGACCAGCCAGTGCAGGCCGTTTAACCGACCTTGAAAGTGCGGTCACTTCCGCATGTAAGATTGTTGGTTTGAAGAAATAACCAGCCTTGATACTCAGTATCTCTTTCTAAAAAATTAAAACGCTGCGAATCCGCAGCGTTTTTTATTTTCCCACCGCAAGTACTTCCATACATAGACCTAACTCCCAGCTTCTAATTTCTATCTGCTAGCAGCCAAACCGTATTGATAACGGTTCTCGATAAGTCCAATTCGCTCTGTTTTTCAAGTTACACGCATTCTCATTTGGTTAATCTTATGTTCCATTTTTAACAGGTGTGCAACCTCAACAATAGCGCTAATGTTAGTAGCACGTTAACCACACACCGGATGGAAGAATCATGAGAGTACTTATTGAATATACACAAACAGGCAAATATCGTGATCATGCGTGGGAAGCACTAACTATTCGTTCGAAAGGCGAAATTCAAGCTGTGACTCCCTCTTACGCGGCTCAACTTATCGAGCAGAACCGCGCCAGCTTATCGACTACTGAAAATCAAGATATCGTCATCCAACCATAATGAGTTTAGGAACTATCCCTCCCGGTTCTTAAACTCTCTGTTTTACTCGCTTTAGTAATCAATACGATACTGAGTAAAACAGAGTTTGATGACATAAAAAAAACGCTGCACGGATGCAGCGTTTTCTTGTTTCTAGCGTGTCTTATTTCTAATGTAGACAGCTTTAACGTAAACAGCTTCTAACATAAATCGTCTAATTATTTTGGCAGGTTCTCTAACGCTTCAACCATCGTCATTAATTTATCTACAATTCGTTCGCCATCGACTCTCAAGCCATTGTGTTCATACTCGTTAGTGATCCACGCTTTTGAGTTTGGAATGTTCGCCAGCGTTTCACGGCTGTAATCCAGCTCTACATACATGTCATCCGCGTAAACTGCGCATGCCATTGGAACCGTATTCTTATTCAGCTGCTCTGCGTTGTACAAAGAGCCCCAGTCCGACTTCTCGGCCAACATATTTGCCGCTTCACGTAATGGCTTAAGCGTTTCTAGTTGGTCGAACATCCATGGGTACACCATTTCTCCGGTAAACCAGAACTCGCTACCCGATTGGTAGTTAAAGTGTGGGTACTGCTCGCGTACTCGGTGTGCAGACCAGTTAGACGCTGCACCTTGGCAGTAGATCGATTCATGCAAAATCGCATAAATTGGGTTCGTTAGGTAGCCCTGCTCTTGCTGCATTTGATTTAAGAAGCTGTAGCTCAACTGCTTGTTTCCGTTCACTTCAACAAACGCACTCTCCAGTGTGAAGTACATAGGCAGGTTTGCTTCGCCGCCACCAAGATTAATGCCGATCAACTGGAACTGTTCAACGGTAAACATCTGACCGTTTGGCAGTCTCACATCATTGTTAAGCAGGTAATCAGAGATCTCACGACACATAGCTTGTGCTTGTGGGAATTGAGCAAAGAAGGCTCTGTTTTTGTCTTCTACACGCTTGTAAGTCGCACGATAAACATCGTCAGCTTCGCGTTCAATAGAAGGAATGCCGCCAGTCACATAACAACGCTGCAAGCTCTGTGGGAACAGCGACAAATAGCTCAGTGTACAGAAGCCACCAAAGCTTTGACCAATCGTCGACCATTGCTTAATACCAAACTGTTCACGAATCGCTTCAGCGTCACGAACGATGTTATCCGCTCTGAAATGCGTTAAGTACTCAACTTGTTGTTCTGGAGACAGATGGGCCAACGTTTCATGGCTGATCACCGTGCTGTTGCCTGTACCACGTTGGTCAAGAAGCAGAACACGATAGTTTTGTAATGCACGCTTTAGCCAACCTGATTGACCGCTCACTCGTGGAGATGGAAAGCCTGGGCCGCCCTGAAAATAGATCAGCCATGGCAGTTCTTGCGCATCTTTATCGAGATCAACTAGCTCACGTGCGAAGACTTGGATCTGTTGTCCATCTTTGGCTTGATAGTCGAGTGGCAACTCAAAAGAGTGCTGACGATACAGGGTGGTTCCATCAATAAAGTTAGCTTGCACGCTTCATTCCTTTTTATCTGATTCTAAAGTCATCGGTACGAATAAAAACGGCGCCCTTTGGCACCTTTCAGTTAGCAAGATACGCATAGTAGCTTGTAAATGAAACCGTTTGTTTAACATGAATGTGAAGGTGCTTCGTTTAATTGTTCAATTACCTCTCAACGGGTAACAACGTGTGTCGAAACAGTCAATTTAGAATAGGTAGATCCAGCGAGAGATCAAAAAAATGAGGTAAAGCAAACCCAAAGCGTGAGGCAAATAAAAAGAGCTTAACGAGGTGAGGATTCGTTAAGCTCTTTGGTTTTATCTGTGTTGATAAACTAACCAGATTACTCACTGTTAATCTATCGAACCTGTTAGTTCTAATGAACCTAATAAATCTAGCGACTACGAAGCCGTCAGTTCACCTGCACCTTGAGTCGAGCGTTCGCTGCTCTGAACTAGGATTGCTGTAGCGGTCTCTTTCAGTGCCGCCCACTCCCCATCATCAACCTCAATGCCATCTTTCCACGCTTTCTCTTGGGTTTTAAAAAGCGCTTCTGATTCAATGTGTGTTTGGTAGCCATCTGACAAACGTTCGATATCGAAATCCTGGACGGAAAGTTCGATGGTCATATTGTGGATATGTTCGTACGATGCCAGTGGCAAATCTGATAAAAACAGTTCTGGAGCAACGCAACCACGATTAAGAACATACAAAGTGCTCTTAGGGTTAGAGCCGTTATCCCAACGTGCCATGCACGCAATACCTTTCGCTGCCAGTTTTACAAGCTCGCTGTACGCCAACCAACGGTTGTGGCAGTTATTTAACTCAATTCTCAGCGTCTTTTTACCGACCATTTTTTCAATGGCGTAATCCATAACCACAGGAAGGTGACACGCTAAACTCGCCTTATGCAGGTCGACTTCAACCGTGTTATCGCTGCGTACTTGAATGTCTACAGGGCAATCGTCTTCTAGCCCCATAAAGTTGCTCGCATTGTTAAAATGACGAACACCATCCAAACCCACCATTTGTAAATCTGCCACCATGTTCGCTATCACATCGGCTTCACCACATGTACGACGCATACCCAAAAAGGCTTTATTAACGGCCGCTACCAATTCATTGTGAGAAACGATCATAACGATTTACCTCCATGTTGAGCGTTGATATGTGTAGTAGCTTTGTGTGAGTCAGCGAGCTCTGCTTCACTTGGTAATATTGGGAACACCCATTCGTCCTGATGAATTTCATCAAGCAGTGGCGCTCCTTGGAAAAACGTCACTCGTACCCAGCGATCTGAGCGAGGATCAAATTTAGTCGCACCAAACATCGCAAGCTTGCAACGCAGTAAGTGCATTGGTGGCGAATCTTGGTGCAGCACATTCATTTGAATGTCGCCCATTGCTTTGTTGCCTAGCGTCCACACACGGCGTGCAATCGCACGGTGTTGCGGCTGTTTAACAAGGAATTCAGCCAATGAAAGCTCAGGCGCGAATTGCAATAAAGCATGGTACAAACGATAAGCTTGACGGCCGATATCTAACGGCAGTTCACGCTCTTCACCCAACTCTTCGCCTCGCACACCAAGTCTTGGTTCTTCTTTGTCTTGAGAGCGATACCAGAACCAGTAGTTGTTTTCTGCTTTAGTAAAGTCGGTCGTGATCGCCCAACGGTACTTTTCTTCGAGTACAACAAGAAGGTCTTGAATCTTTTTGCCGCTAGGAAGCGACAGTGTTTCGCTGCAATTCATTTGCTCTTGATGGGCGTCCACTAATTCTGGGTACAATTCCATCAAGCATGAGATAAGGATTTCTTGGGCTTCCATACTCATTTGCTTAGATTGCTCAACGAACTGCGACCATGTATCACACTGGCTGACAGACGTTTCTAGCGATTGCTCTGTTTCTTTCAAATCTTCAACAGCGGCTTTGTTCAGCTCTTGCTGTGTTTCATTGATGGTAACGACTTGTTCTAAATGACAAATCGCTTTTTTAACTAATGTACGTAGTGGCTCGATCAACGCCGTATCAGTCTGACTCGCTAACACGTCAGCGAGTGCATGCTCACGGGTCGTCATCCACTGATCGACAATACTTGGGTGGTTGATCAGGTATGGCGCCATCCCTAAACCTGTCGCATTACCAACGCCTAGGTAACGTTGTAATCCACGATGCAAAGAAATCGCTTGTTCGCCGCCTTGTTGCTCTGCTAGGTAATGAACCCAGTCTAGGCTGAACTCACGCAGCATATACACCGCACACATTTGAGCGCTAAACGACTGATTGAAATCTTCATTTTTCTCTAAGATTTTAAAGTCAGCGATGCCAAATTTGCCATTACCATAAACGGCAGTGGTTCGCAGGATATAGCCTACTTCAGCCAGTTCTTTGGGCGTTGGTTGTATACCTTTAGCCAGGTGACTCACGATGTGTTCAAACACACGTACACTTTTATTTGCACGCGCTAAAACAAGCACATTGTTAGGATTACGGCCGGCTTCTTGAAGCGGTACATTCGCACGAAGTCTTTCAAGTAGGGTGACATCAACATCACCAAGAATAAGCGCAAACGTTACGTCCCACTTTTCAGCAATTACACGGTCATTTCGTTCGTCATCTGCAATTTCATCGCAAAAAACAACCAAATGATAAACATGGTTTGGCGTCGCTAGCTTATAGATAACATGACCAAAACCTCGAGCGTCAAGTTGCCACTCATGCTTAGTCACTTTCCATTCTTGCTGTGCCATTTTACGAATCAGAGTTCTCACAAAGCTAATGCGCGTTTGGTGCATAGCACCTAGCCTTTCCGGTGCCATGACGACGGTTGCGTGACGCAATGCTGATTCAGTGTAGGTAGAACGATGTGCATCCATTTTGCTCACCACCTTATAGTTATAGGATTTTGCTAGCCATTCAGAACCGATCGTTGCCATCATTCGAAGCATTCGTTGTTACAGTGTGTTGGTTAGCTTTCACGTTTTAATCGTTATCGGTGTTATTGGGGCAAGCGAGCTCGCCCCTTATTATTTGTCCTGACTAGATCGATTGACCTAAATGCTTTGCCGCCCGGTGTATCTTCACCAGTGCGGGTTTTCTGTTCCTTTCGGAATTTTTGCATCAGCCTTCTTTCAAAGGCTGATTTGTTTCTTATTTAATCAATTTCTTACAGTCTCTTTTTTACAGAGATCTTGTCTTACAGAGCCCTTTTCTTTAAAAAAACTGCTCTTTAAAGACCCTGCTCTTTTACCATCTTGATTGCGATTTGAGGCGCATTCCAAAGCGATGGTAGTAAGATTATGGAGACCGGTACTGCTGTGATAACGATGAACGATTGCAGCGCAGAGATTCCGCCTGAACCTAGGGAAATCAGAATTAACGCTGTTACCCCCATCATTACACCCCAGAAAGTACGTATAATTGCATTTGGCTCTGTCTCACCACTGACAACCACACTAATGGTGTAAGTCATAGAGTCACCTGTCGTCACGATAAAGATCGTGGTCAGAATCAAGAACAAGATAGAGGTAAGCATTGGCATTGGTAGTTGTTGAGTCACCGCCAGTAGAGCGCCCGGCAAGTTAAAACCTTCAAACGCTTTACTTACACTGCCTGGATCTGCAATTTCGAACGCAAGACCAGAACCGCCAACAATCGTGAACCAGAAACAAGTAACAAATGGTGCAATAAGGCTAATGGTTGATACCAATTGGCGAATACTACGACCGCGTGAAATACGAGCGATGAAGATTGCCATCATTGGGCCATAACCTAAAAACCAACCCCAGAAGAACACTGTCCACCAGCTCAACCAACCTTCGTCACCACGGTATGTTGCCATTGGGATGAAGTTATCAATCATGCTGCCTACACCTTGAATGTATCCATTAAAGATGAAGTTCGTTGGGCCAAAGATCAGGATGTAGACCATCAATCCCATTGCTAAAATTACGTTGTAACGGCTTAACATTTGCATCCCGCGGTTAAGACCACTTAATGCAGACAATGTGTAAAGCACGATAGCGAACAAGATGATGATCAGCTGAGTTGTGAAGCCATCTGGAATACCAAACAGTTCATTCAGAGCGTAGCTGACTTGCAAGCCTAAGAAGCCAATCGGACCGATAGTACCCGCCGCTACAGCGACAATACAACATGCATCAATCAGTGCGCCGGTATGGCCTTTCAGTGCTCTTTCACCCAAAACTGGGTAAAGCAAAATACGAGGTTTAAGAGGCAAACCTTTGTCGTAGTGAAGGTGCATAACCACGATAGACGTCAAGCTGCCCACGATTGCCCATGCTAGGAAACCCCAGTGCATGAATGATTGTGATAACGCATTCACCGCACCTTGTTGTGCATTTTCTTGTGCGCCATACAAAGGTGGAGGACTCACATAGTGCGCGATAGGCTCAGCTGCGGCCCAAAATACACCGCCACCTGCAAGTAGCGTACAGAAGATGATAGCCATCCAACGGAAGCCATCCATTTCAGGTTTAGCGATGCCGCCTAGGATAACCTTACCTGTTCGCCCTGCCGCCAGGCCAAGACCAATAAGAAAAGTCAGAAGAAGAAGCATTTGCCAATAAGGGCCGAATACTTTTACAGACCATGCAAAACCAGTGTTAACTATGGTCGATAAGAGCTCTCCGTCAAACAAAGCAAGCGCTACGAACAAAGCAATAAAGCCGCCGCTGTACCATAGTGCTGGATTGGTTAGCCCTAGTTTGTCTGAAGTAGATTCAGACTGGTTTGTGTTGCTTGTTTTATTACTTGCTGTGTGTGCTTGACCCGCATTTACGTTTGAAGATTTCACGCTATTGGTTAAATCAGACATACTCTGACTCCAGAGGTTTCTTTGCAGCTGTCATTTTCATGATGACCACAAGAGGTGTATTTAACACCTGCCCTATTGTTTTTTGTGTTGGGCAGGCTAATCCATGTTTGGGTTACCGCGTTGCGAAATAGACCGTTGTTCCTTTTGTATAGTTAAATTGGTTAAAGCAGCACGATTAAATGAACGTTGATTAGAAGGCTGCTAATTCGATGATGGCTTGTAAGAAAGCGCTTAACCCTTGCTTTGAGGCTCTAGGCCATCTTTCAAGAAGTCAAACCAGTTTTCTCCCAAGACTTGCCCAGCTTCAGACTCGCTGAAACCATGAAGTATCAATCCGTTATAAATATTTTCCATACCCGCACTACCACAGAACCAAGGCAACGCATCTGGCCAACCTGAGTTATTCGCAGAGCCTTCACCGTAGTCCATTGCTTTAGACCAACGGCCATTTCTCATCCATTCAAGAACGGCTTGAGGTTGGTTTAAGCATAGGTCACTACCAATACCTAGGTGTTCTACGCCAACCATGTCGGCAGTCATCGCCACCATTTGGCAGAAGTCTTCCAAAGTACATTGGCTGCCGTTTGGTAGGTGGAATGGGTATAAGCTGAATCCGATTAAGCCACCGCGTGCGGTTAGGGCTTTAATCACATCGTTTGATTTGTTTCGTAGTGCATCATGCGCAAACGTTGGGTTCGCGTGGCTGATACAAATAGGACGAGAAGACAAGTCAATCGCTTCAAGCGTTGAACGCTCGGCACTGTGAGACATATCGATGATCATGCCCACTCGGTTCATCTCTTCGATTGCTTGCTTACCAAAGCGCGTGATGCCTGTGTCGTTCTTTTCGTAGCAACCTGTCGCCAATAAGCTCTGGTTGTTGTACGTCAATTGCATGATCAAAAGACCTTGCTGACGCATTACTTCGATGAGACCAATCTCATCATCGATTGGAGAACAGTTTTGAGCACCTAGAAAAATGCCGACTTTGCCTGTCGCTTTTGCAGTTTCCACATCAGCCATTGAATGAATCGGCATGATAATGTCTGCGTTCTGCTCGAATCTTAAGTTCCATTCTGCAAAGCGAGATAAGGTTTCACGAGCTGTCTCGTGGTAAACCGCGGTAGCGTGAACTGCTGTAATGCCGCTCGCCTTTAGTGTTTGGAAATATTCTCTGTTCCAATTGCAGTATTGCAATCCATCTATAACAACCCGTTGCTGGTACATAACCACTCCTATTGAAAGCTCAGTGTTCTAGCTCGGTTTTGAAAACACGCTCAAATAACATGTTTTCAAAAATGGGTTAAATCACTTGTCTAAGTTCGTTTGCTGTTTTGGTTTGAATGTTGGCCTGACTCTGTGAATCAGGCCAATTCGATAGCTGGATAGCTTGGGACTTAATATCCTCAGCTATCCAATTCTTATATAGAAAGTTGATTAGTAAGGACGCTGGTAAGCTGTCTTCACGACTGTGTAGAACTCTTTCGCGTACTGACCTTGCTCACGAGGACCGAAGCTAGACTCTTTACGACCACCAAACGGTACGTGGTAATCCGTGCCTGCTGTTGGTAGGTTCACCATCACACAACCTGTTTGCGCTTCCTGCTTGAACATTGCGCTAGTACGTAGGCTTTGAGTAATGATGCCGCCCGTTAGACCAAAGCGAGTATCGTTGGTTGTCGCGATAGCTTCTTCTAGGTCAGCGACACGAATCACGCTTGCCATTGGTGCAAACACTTCTTCTTGGTTCACTTCCCAATCGTTCTTAGTATTCAAGAACAGCGTTGGAGACATGTAGAAGCCTTCGTGTTTCATGCTTAGGCGTTCGCCACCAAATGCGAGCTCACCGCCGCTTTGGCGTGCTTTCTCAACCCAACCTAGGTTTGCTTCAAGTTGGTTGCCGTCAACAACAGGGCCCATGAATACGCCGTCTTCTAGTGCGTGACCCACTTTCAGTTCGCTCATGCGTTTTATTAGTGCTTCAACGTATTGGTCATGAATGCCATCCATAACCACTAGACGAGAAGATGCTGTACATTTTTGACCTGCGCCAGAGAACGAACCTGCGATAGTCGCATCAACAGCTGTTTGGATATCAGCATCATCAGCAACCACAAGTGCGTTCTTACTGCCCATTTCTAGTTGGCAACGAACGAAGTTTGGCGCGGTAGCAGCCGCAACCTTACGACCCGTATCAACAGAACCAGTAAAGCTCACACCGTTCACTTCTTTAGAGTTGATCAGTGCATCACCTACTTTCGAACCGCTACCTAGCACAAGGTTGAACGTGCCTGCTGGCATGCCTTGACGGTGGATAATTTCAGTTAGCGCAACTGCACTTGCTGGTGTTAGGTTTGCTGGTTTCCAGATAACGCTGTTACCGAAAGCGAGCGCTGGAGCGATTTTCCAAGCTGCTGTTGCTGTCGGGAAGTTCCAAGGAGAGATGATGCCGATAACACCCACCGCTTCACGAGTCACTTCTACAGAAACGCCTGGGCGTACTGATTCTGCGTTGTCACCAATTTGACGAAGTACTTCTGCTGCGAAGTATTGGAAGAACTGACCTGCACGGTAAATTTCACCACGACCTTCAGCAAAAGGCTTACCTTCTTCACGAGAAAGCAACGTACCTAGCTCATCACAACGTGCAATCAGCTCATCACCAATTGCTTGAAGTACTGCTTGCTTGCGTTCAATCGGCGTTTTTTCCCACTCTGGTTGAGCGTGCTTTGCCGCTGAAATTGCCTGTTGAACTTGGTCAGCACTTGCTTGTGCGAAGTTACCGATGTTTTCAGAAATATCTGATGGATTAATGTTCGCTACGGTGCTTACACCCGCTTGCCATTCGCCGCCAATGTAAAGTGCGTTTTCTGCTTGAACATTCTGTAATTGAGTCATCATTCTGTCCTTGTAACGGTTAGGTTGCGTTTGAGCCTGGCAACCATTTGATTAATGAATAAAACGTTAATTTATATAAGAAATAACGTTTAAATCTTGCATCTAAAACTGAACCAAGACGCTTGTATCAATAAAGATCTTTACAGACTAATTTCTTAACAAACAAATAACTTTAATCCGCAAATTGCCTCAGTTCACAGTATCTTTATTCAGGTTGAGAGGCTGATGCGTAAACCACGAACTCGACCAGCATCTCTTCTCTTGCTAACCCTGCAACGACGACCGCAGCACGGTTTGGATAAGGTGCATTGAAGTATTCTCCGTATACGCTGTTTACCGTTTTTAGATATTCACGGTCTGTCACGTAAATCAGAACTTGCAGCACTGAATCCATAGATTCGCCTGCACACTCCAACGTATGAACAAGGTTGTTAAAAGTCTGACGCGTTTGCGCTTCAATACCGCCTTCTACTACTGCGCCAGTTTCATCAATTGGAATCTGCGCTGTGTATAGAGTGCCGTTATTAACGATTGCCCACTCTAGTGGTGCTTTTGAAGCAAAAAGCTCGGTTTTTACTGGGTGTTTTTTAGTTTGTGCGTTCACGATTTCATCCAACTTTGTAACAACTATGTTTCAAGATAGTTAAATACTGCACCTTGACGACTGATAAATCTAACGGTAAATTTTGTGCATTTGATAAATAAAATCTATCACCTTGCTAAAAGTAAGGTATAGCAAGGGCTAGAGAAGGATCAGTGCCATGAGTATTAAACTACAACAGTTAAAACATTTTGTTTTAGTGGTCGAAGAAGGTGGATTTAGAGCAGCATCTCACCGAGCAAATCGATCGCAAGCGGCACTTTCTACCTCAATAAAAGAGTTAGAAAAAATACTCGGTCAGCCACTGTTTGAAACAGGCAACAAATCAACACTGACACCTTTCGGAAATATATGCTTGCCAAAAATCATTCAATTCCTGAATGTTTACAAGGCATTAGACAACGACCTGCGCGCAGCCGCTGCAGGACAACAAGGAAGAGTTCGAATAGCAAGCGTGCCATCAGTAGCGGCAAAATTAATCCCTAGTGTTTTAGGGGCTTTTTGTGAACAGTACCCGAATGTTGAGGTAAGCTTGATTGATGATAACGCGGCGGGTGTAGAAGCAAGATTACTGTCTGGGGAGGTGGATGTTGCCCTCGGAAATAGCTCCCATTTAGAAGAAGAGAGCATCGATTTCACGCCATTACTCTCCGACCCTATTGGTGTGGTCTGCCTCAAGGACAACCCCATCGCCTCTCAACGAGAGGGAATAGAATGGCAAACTTTGTTAAAACAACCCTTCATTCGTAACGGGACTTGTACCCTACTTGACCCAACACCTGCACGAATGCTCAGCGAACAAGCATTGTATTCAGTAGAGAACATTACTTCGTTGTTTTCGGTGTTAGAGCTCGGGATAGGCGTGACTACGCTGCCTAAACTGGCTTTCCCAACCAATGAAACCCGCTTGGTGTGGATTCCGTTGATTGACCCGCCTTTACAGCGTCAAATCGGTATTTTCAGATTGTCTGATCGTACGATCTCGCCACAAGCGCAGGCTTTTCATGATTTATGCATTCAATATCTAAGTTATGAAGACTAATAGAGGGACATGATTGAGTTTGTTTGCTTAAAAAACGGTTGTTAGAGCAACACATCAAGAAACTCCAGCTCGAATATCCAGACTTTTGACCTTTCTATCTTGGGCTTAGTGCCCTAACCTTCAGATTTTTGCCCTATCTTCAGCTCCTTACATCCATGCGAGGAGCTGAATTTCATCCATCATATTCATCTTAAACGCCGATTTATCCGTTTCGAAACGCTTGAAAGACGTTAAGAATGAAGTAGTGACAAACTATTTTGAAAAATAATCACTTCCAGATAGAGAGCGCCGTATAGATAAATAACTCAATGCACGAAGGCTTTCATCGCTGACTAAAACTGGCTTTATCTACTTGTAGAATGGCACTCAATAATCAACTTATAAATGACGCTAAGTGTTTGAATATACGTAATTGATAAGATCGTAACTTGCCAAATTGACGTCTAAAATTTTCACACAAAAACGCCCCATTCCGCTGAAAATAAAGCATTTGAAATTTTCATGAATAAAGTTATTCAACTATTACTTTCATAAATGAAAAACACTCATTTCAAAAATGGAATTATTGATGTCGATTTTTGTCGTTTTGATCACATAATTTTAGGCGTAGTTTATATTTTGTCGGAACGATAGCGAATTAGTTTTTATCGTTTAATTTCGTCAGGAAATATAAAGCCAGAAAGATTATTTCTTTGTTAACAAGTAAAGGTTTATTAACAAGTCAAATTGCTATTAACAAGTAAGTGCTAGTAACAAAACATATTCAAACTGTGTTTTATATTAACTTACACTGTTAAATATAGGGTTTTATTATGAGGCTTAATGGGATAAGTAGCGACATCCTTGTTGCTGCTAAAAGAGTTGTTCTCTGCCAAATAGTATTAGCCGTCGGTGTAGTTTTATATGAAGTGTTTTTTGGTAATAAAGTAGATATGGAGTCTTCAGCTTTGGGTGTCGTAATCGCGATGTTACCACCGCTGTTTGGTTTTATATATGCAAGCCTAAAGGTGCACAAGAATCCTAATTATAGTTTACGTGACTTAATGCAAATGAGTCGTGTCGTGAAAATAACCTATACGTTCTTAATGTTTATCTTGGCATTCCAGTTTTTTAAATTGGACAACCCAGTAATATTATACGCGTACATTTTCACAATGATTGGGTACTTCTTAACACCATTTATTACTGCCTCTACAAGATCGGAGTACGTGTAGTATGGATCAAGTCACTACCGCTCACGAATACATAGAGCATCACTTAACCTTCTTAACTACAGGCGATGGTTTCTGGGCGTTCAACATTGACTCAATGTTGATATCTTGGATTACAGGTTTACTGTTCATTGGTGCGTTTCGATATGTGGTAACTCGCGGCACTAGCGGTGTTCCAGGTCGTTTTCAATGCTTTATCGAGCTTATCTTTGATTTCGTTAACAACCTAGTCAAAGAGATTTTTCAAGCGGAGGATAAATTAATAGGGCCACTGGCATTAACCACGTTTGTTTGGGTGTTGTTAATGAATGCAGTTGACCTATTACCTATAGATTTAATACCGGGGTTAACTCGTGTAATGGGTTTAGGACACTTTAGGGACCTACCGACAGCGGACGTAAACATCCCTATGTCGATGGCACTTGGTGTGTTTATTCTACTGTTAACTTATACGTTTAAAAATAAAGGTTTGAAAGGCTTTATCAAAGAGCTAACTACTCAGCCATTTGATAACCCTCTTTTATATCCTGTTAACCTAGTTCTTGAATTAATAACATTAATTTCAAAGCCAATATCACTAGGCTTACGATTATTCGGAAACATGTATGCAGGCGAGATGATCTTCATCCTTATCGCACTAATGCCTTGGTGGATGCAATGGGCACTCAGTGTTCCATGGGCCTTATTCCACATATTAATCGTATTCTTACAAGCATTTATATTTATGGTACTGACCGTTGTTTATTTAGCAATGGCAACAGAAGAACACCACTAATTAATAATTAAAAAATTAACTAACACATTATTTATCGGAGATACAAATGGATATCGTAAGCGCAGTTTTATATGTAGCGGGTGCATTACTGATCGGTTTAGGTGCGGCGGGTGCAGCATCTGGTATTGGTAACTTAGCAGGTAAATACCTTGAAGGTGTTGCTCGTCAACCAGACCTTACTCCAATGCTTCGTACTCAATTCTTCATCATGATGGGCCTTGTTGATGCTGTACCGATGATCGGTGTTGGTATCGGTCTATACATCATCTTTGCCGTGGCTTAATTAAAGCTTTGAAAAGATCGATTTGTAAATAATCAAGATTTAGTGAGGAAGGTATGAATTTAAATGCCAGCATGTTTGGTCAAGCAATCTCATTCGTGATTTTTGTTTGGCTATGCATGAAATATGTATGGCCCCCTCTCACCGCGATGTTAGACGAGCGCCAAAAAGAAATCGCTGATGGTTTACGCCACTCAGAGAATGCAGCGAAAGAGCTAGAACTAGCAAAATCAAATGGCGCACAACTCGTCGCAGATGCGAAAAAAAATGTGACCGAACTGATTGAGCAAGGCAAAAAACGCCGCAACGAAATCATCACATTAGCTCACCAAGAAGGTGAGCAAGAAAAAGCGCGCATCTTAGAACAAGGTAGAGCTGAGCTAGAAGGCGAACGTCAAAAGTTACGCCGTGAACTTCAGGCGGATATGGCAGACGCTGTTATTCAAAGTGCACAGAAATTGATTAGCAAAAACCTAGATTCTGAAACGAACCGAGCGTTAGTTGATCAAATGATAAGCGAACTCTAAACGGAGGCAATATGTCAGATTACACCAATATTGCTCATCCCTACGCTAAAGCATCGTTCGACTTTGCTTTAGGTGAAAACAAGTTACAAGAGTGGCACTCAATGCTGTCCATTCTTGTAACGGTAGCGGAAGAAGAAACGATCGCTAAGCAGATTTCATCAGCAGAAGGTGTTCACACACAGCAATCTGAAGAACTGGTCAATCTCATCATTCACGTTTGCCAAGGACTTGTTGATGACCATGTCATTAATCTCATTAAAGTCTTGGCTGAGAATGGCCGTCTTGCAGTGATCAGAGACTTGTTTAACTTGTTCAGCGACCTAAAGGACGAACATGAACGTGTAATCCCTGTCACTGTCACCAGTTCAGAATTGCTTACACAAGATCAAGTTACATCACTCACTGCTGCACTTGAGAAGAAATTAGAGCGTCAGGTTGAAATGGAACAGGTTATTGATAACTCGCTGGTTGGCGGGATCGTTATCAAGGCGGGTGAAACCGTCATCGATGGTTCTTTGAACACATCAATTAACCGATTAGCTCATCAACTTCACGCGAGATAGGTAACAATTATGCAATTAAATTCAAATGAAATCAGCGACCTGATTAAAGATCGCATCTCGAAATTTAATGTGAGCACCGAAGCTCGCAACGAAGGCACCATTGTATCGGTTCGTGACGGCATCATCACCATTAACGGCCTTGCGGATGTCATGCAGGGTGAGATGATCGAGCTTCCAGGTGGCAAGTACGCTCTTGCACTTAACCTTGACACGCACTCAGTCGGTGCCGTGGTTATGGGTCCCTACACTGACCTCTCTGAAGGTATGAAAGTGAAAGGTACAGGTCGTATCTTGGAAGTACCCGTAGGTAACGGACTGCTTGGCCGCGTAGTGAACACATTAGGCGAGCCCATCGATGGCAAAGGCCCAGTGAGTTGTGACCGACTCGACCCTGTAGAAGTGATTGCACCCGGCGTAATCGAGCGTAAGTCCGTCGATCAGCCAATTCAAACCGGCTATAAAGCCGTTGATACCATGGTGCCTATCGGTCGTGGTCAACGTGAACTTATCATCGGTGACCGTCAGACTGGTAAAACAGCGTTAGCTATCGATGCCATCATCAATCAGAAAGATTCTGGCATCAAATGTGTGTATGTGGCTATTGGCCAGAAAGCCTCCACTATCGCAAACGTGGTTCGTAAACTTGAAGACCACGATGCGCTTAAAAACACCATCGTCGTTGTAGCCTCAGCATCAGAATCAGCTGCGCTTCAATACCTTGCTCCTTATGCGGGTTGCACCATGGGTGAATACTTCCGTGACCGCGGTGAGGATGCACTGATCATCTATGATGACCTATCAAAACAAGCCGTCGCTTACCGTCAAATCTCATTGCTACTGAAACGCCCACCGGGTCGTGAAGCCTTCCCTGGCGACGTATTCTACCTCCACTCTCGCCTGCTAGAACGTGCAGCAAGAGTTAATGCTGAATACGTAGAGAAGTTCACAAACGGTGAAGTGAAAGGCCAAACCGGCTCATTGACGGCACTGCCTATCATTGAAACTCAAGCGGGTGACGTATCGGCGTTTGTACCAACCAACGTTATCTCAATCACCGATGGTCAGGTTTTCCTACAAACCCAGCTGTTTAACTCAGGCCTACGTCCTGCTGTTGACCCAGGTATCTCGGTATCTCGTGTGGGTGGTGCAGCTCAGTGCAAGATCATCAAGAAACTGTCTGGTGGTATTCGTACATCGTTAGCTCAATACCGTGAGTTAGCCGCATTTGCTCAGTTCTCTTCTGACTTAGACGACATGACGCGCAAACAGCTTGATCATGGTGAGCGTGTAACTGAATTAATGAAACAAAAGCAATACTCGCCTATGTCTGTCGCTGAGCAAGCAACGGTTATCTACGCAGCAGAAAAAGGTTATTTAGCTGACGTAGAATTGAACAAAATTGCGCGTTTTGAAGAAGAGTTGATTGCTTACGCGAAAGGTCAAAACCCAGAATTGTTCGACACCATCAACGCGAATGGTGACTACAACGACGAGATCGACAGTGCACTTGCAAAACTTCTAGGTGACTTTGTAGCGTTGAAAGCTTGGTAAACGCTCCGGTTTGTTGGCTGGAAATCAAAACAAATTAGGAGCAGATAATGGCAAATACTAAAGAAATTCGCACCAAGATAGGCAGTGTTAGTAACACTCAGAAAATCACCAGTGCAATGGAGATGGTTGCGGCAAGTAAGATGCGTAAAGTTCAAGACAATATGACGCTAACACGTCCATATGCCGAGAACATACGCAAAGTTATCTCTCATGTCGCATCAGGGTCGCTGGAATACCAGCACCCCTATCTTCAACAGCGTGAACCAAAACGTGTTGCTTACATCATTATTTCGTCCGATCGGGGCTTATGTGGTGGCTTGAACTCTAACCTGTTCAAGAAAGTGCTGGAAGAAATGGAACAGTGGCGTACCAAAGGTGTTGAGGTAGAAACCACCTTAATTGGTTCAAAAGCTATCTCATTTTTCCAACGCAGCGGCAATGTTATCGCGCAAACGTCAGGTCTTGGTGACGCACCTAAATTAGAAGACATCTTAGGTACAGTTAACGCGATGCTTGGGCATTACGACGACGAAAAAATCGACAGTTTGTATCTCGTGTATAACCAGTTCATCAACACCATGGTTCAAGAACCAACGACCTTGCAGTTGCTACCCCACCCTTCAGATTCTGAGGCCGATGGCGGTACGAAAAAAGCGCGTCGTTGGGACTATATCTATGAGCAAGCGCCAAGAGACATCCTCTCTGAGCTGTTACATCGATACATTGAATCGCAAGTTTATCAAGGCATCGTAGAGAGCATTGCCTGTGAACAAGCAGCCCGAATGGTAGCCATGAAAGCGGCGACCGATAACGCAGGCCAACTCATCGATGATTTGCAGTTGGTATACAACAAAGCGCGACAGGCTGCCATTACCCAAGAACTGAGTGAAATAGTCTCAGGTGCTCAAGCTGTCTAAGGGCAGAAAGAGTGGGTCAGAATAGAATTTGAGGATTTAGAGATGAGTGTTGGAAAAATAGTTAAAGTTATCGGCGCGGTGGTAGACGTCGAGTTCAGCGGCGGCAACAGCCCACGCGTTTATGATGCATTGAAAGTGACGAGCGAAGAAGCAAGCTCGCTCGTATTAGAAGTTCAACAACAGTTGGGTGGCAGTATCGTTCGTTGTATTGCAATGGGCACGTCAGATGGCTTGCGCCGCGGCCTCACTGTTGAAAACACCGGCTCTCCAATCACGGTCCCTGTGGGCGAAGAAACCTTAGGCCGTATCATGAACGTGCTTGGTCAGCCAATTGATGAATGTGGTGAAATCGGCCAGAAAGAAAGCTACGAAATTCACCGTGAAGCTCCTTCTTATGAAGAACAAGCAAACAGCACTGAGCTTCTAGAAACAGGCGTTAAGGTTATCGACCTTATCTGTCCGTTCGCTAAAGGTGGTAAAATTGGTCTGTTCGGTGGTGCGGGTGTTGGTAAAACCGTCAACATGATGGAGCTTATCAACAACATAGCCAAAGCTCACTCAGGTCTCTCTGTATTTACCGGTGTTGGTGAGCGTACTCGTGAGGGTAACGACTTCTACTACGAGATGAAAGAAGCTGGCGTACTAGACAAAGTTGCCATGGTTTACGGTCAAATGAACGAGCCACCGGGAAACCGTCTACGTGTGGCACTGACAGGCCTGACAATGGCTGAGCGCTTCCGTGACGAAGGTCGTGACGTACTGTTGTTCATTGATAACATCTACCGTTACACACTTGCGGGAACAGAAGTATCAGCACTGCTAGGTCGTATGCCATCAGCAGTAGGTTACCAACCAACGCTGGCTGAAGAGATGGGTGTGCTTCAAGAGCGTATCACTTCGACTAGACAAGGCTCTATCACGTCTATCCAAGCGGTATACGTACCTGCGGATGACTTGACTGACCCATCGCCAGCAACAACCTTTGCTCACTTAGATGCGACCGTTGTACTGTCTCGTAATATCGCTGCATTGGGCCTATACCCTGCGATTGATCCATTGGATTCGACCTCTCGCCAATTGGACCCGCTTGTGGTTGGCCAAGAGCACTACGATATTGCACAAAAAGTCCAAACAACGCTGCAACGCTACAAAGAGCTAAAAGACATCATCGCGATTCTTGGTATGGATGAGCTGTCTACTGAAGACAAACAGACCGTATCTCGCGCTCGTAAGATTGAACGTTTCTTAACTCAGCCTTACCACGTAGCCGAAGTGTTTACCGGTCAGAAAGGTGTATTTGTACCGCTAAGCGAAACACTAAGAGGCTTTAAAGGCCTGTTAGGCGGTGAATATGACGATATCCCAGAACAAGCATTCTTGTACTGTGGTTCTATCGACGAAGTGCTTAACAAAGCAAAATCACTCTAAGAGGCAGGTGCACCATGGCTATCGGAATTACAGATAATACATTTCAACTTAATATTGTAAGTGCGGAAGGTACGCTGTTTTCAGGTCCGGCGTATGCCCTAGCCGTTTCTGGCGCTGACGGTGAACTGGGGATCCGCCCTGGTCACTCCCCGCTTCTCAGTAAAATTAAGCCGGGCGTGACAGTGTTTGTCACAGATCCTAAATCAGAGGGGCAAGTGCTTTATGTCTCTGGCGGGATGCTAGAAGTTCAACCGGATGTGGTAACTGTGCTAGCCGATACTGCCTTGCACGGCCAAGATATTGACCGCGCTCGCGCAGAAGAAGCGAAATATGCAGCTCTAGAAAATATCAATAAGGGCAATGTAGACATCAACTTTGCACAAGCTCAGCTTGAACTAGCAAAAGCCGTTGCTCAGCTTCGCGCATCAGAACTGACGTCTTCTCGCACTCGACACTGAGAATAAGCGTTATTGGCCGTTAGCTGTGCTAGCAAACAAATACAAAAAAGGCTCACTAGATAGTGAGCCTTTTGATATCTGCGTAACGTAAAACCGAGGTCTAACGTTGCTTGATGTTCAAACGAATAGTTTTAAAAGATTCGTTTTAGAAAAGCAGTTTAGAGCTGTACTTTAGAACTATAGTTTAAAAGAATTCAATCGAGTTACGGCCGCTTTTGTCATCACGTTGTGGCTTAGGCGTATCCGCTTTCTTTTTCGGTTTGTTTTCTTTCTTCTTCTCTTTTTTCTCTTTCTTCGGTTCAGCCGTTGCGCTTAGCATTTCTGCTTTGCTTTTCTTAGATTCTTTCTTCTTAGAATCCTTTTTAGACGGACCTTTCTTCGCCTTGTTATCTTTTTTAGGCGCTTCTTTCTTTTTCGGCTTGTCTGATTCTTCTTGTACTGGCTGATCACATACCACTACATAGTATTCTTGGTTGAATTCAAAGAAGTCACCATCGTACATTTTACGACGTTTACGAGTTTCTAATTCACCATTTACCGCAACATAACCTTCAGAAATGATGTGCTTAGCTTCACCGCCACCACTCACTAGGTTAGCAATTTTAAACACTTTGTAGAGTTCGATTGGCTGAGACGATACATCAATACCAATTGCTTCGATCTCAATCTCTTCGCCTTCTTCTCCAAGCTCTTGGCCTTCGTAGTCAGCGTCTTCGTAATGTTCTTGGTCCATGGTGACCTCTACCTAAATATGTACTTCTGAAATATTGGGCGCAGTGTAATCTTAAAACAACCAAATGACCATGTTGAATTCACCGAGCACTCTTTTGTTCTCGTTACGCACCTACGTTATAACGTCCCACCAACATTCGAAAGACTAACAAGTTGCTTGGTGTATTCATGCTTGGGATTGCCGAATAAGGTTTCTGTGTCACCCTTCTCTATTACCTCGCCAGCTTTCATAACGATGGTGTAATGACACAGGGATTTCACAACATTCAAATCATGACTAATGAACAGGTACGTCAGACCATACTTTTCTTGAAGTGATTTCAACAGATCCAGCACCTGCGCTTGAACCGTTCTGTCGAGTGACGATGTTGGTTCATCGAGCAAGATAAACTCTGGCTTAAGGATCAGAGCACGAGCAATCGCAATACGCTGCCTTTGACCGCCCGAAAACTCATTCGGATATCGGTGACGAGTTTCAGGGTCTAGGTCGACCTCTTTCATTACGTCACAGATGCGTTGATCGAGTTCATTGTCATCCAATTGTTGATGCACTAACAAACCCTCACCAATCACTTGAGCGACTGACATTCTCGGGTTTAGCGCAGAAAACGGATCTTGAAAGACCACTTGCATACGGCTTCGAAACGGTAGCATCTGTTGTCGGTTTAAGCCTTGAATTTGTTCGTCAGCGTAGATAATTGAACCCTCACTCTCCACCAACTTCAATATCGCCATACCGGTTGTTGATTTACCAGAGCCACTCTCGCCAACTAAACCGATTGAGTGCCCCTTTTTCAAGCTGAACTCCATGTCGGTCACAGCTTTAACATGAGAAATGGTTCGCTTGAATAAGCCTCCCGTAATTGGGAACCAGACACGAAGTTGACTAACATCGAGCAGGGGTTTACTTTCCGGTGATACAGGAACAGGCAAACCTTTTGGATCAGAATTGATGAGCTTTTGAGTGTAAGGATGAGATGGTGCATTAAAGCAGGGTGAGATCGTGAGCGTTTTTTAATCAAAATTATGATCGATTTGACGATCACATT
>NZ_OSDX01000037.1:0-41649 GCF_900382755.1 Vibrio sp. Evd11 | reverse complement strand
TAAAGCTGACCGACTAAAGTCGGTGGTTTTAACCTTTTAGGAGACTAATAAATAGTTGCCATCAAAAATGAAGTCATCAATGTAATCAACAATGCCTGACGCCCCATAATACGGGAACCCCCCTTGCCTTTTTTCTCGATCAAGACTTTTAAGGGGTATTCGTTTATTGTTTTCGAAGTTGGCAACTTCAGAGATGCGTTTAAGAGGCCAATTACAGCTCATAACCCAACCCCGCTAGATTTTTCTTAATCTCCGCCTCTAGCGCTGCTGACTCGGTAAGCTGCTCACTTAGCTTTGAAGTCAGCGTTGACATCTTCTCAGCAAAAGGAACACCATCGTCCTCTTCTTCAGCAGTACCAACATAGCGCCCCGGCGTCAGTACAAAATCATTAGCCTTGAGATCAGCAATCGTCGCTGATTTGCTAAAGCCTGTTTGGTCTTGGTACTTATCTACTTTGCCATCACCTCGCTCAATACGCGCTTTGAGTTCTGCGTCATCACAGCGCCAAGCATGGTAAGTGTCGGCAATTAGAGCGATATCATCTTTGGTCAGTTCTTTATTGGTACGGCTAATCATGGTGCCCATCTCACGGGCATCAATGAACAGCGTCTCTTTTTGGCGGTTACGGAAACCTTCGAAGTAAACTTAACTAGCCATGCTTCATCACCAGGCTGTGCATAAGTGCGGCATTGTGTTGCGCCTCCAGCTGGCATATAAATTTGTGCTTTAGGGCGAGCACCACCTGAGCTACCTACTGCGACCAAAGTTGCTAACACTTGCTGAGTACTACCGTCTAACTCGTCCGTCTCTTTATAGTCAAGTACGGATTGGTCGAACAAGGTTTGGGCTTCAAGTCCCAGTGTTTCCAAGTCAATATCTGAAGGCAGATCTAATGAGAACCCAGAGACAGGCGTAAAAGACAATGCTCCCATTCCTTGCAGGCCAACAAACGCCAATCTATCCATTGCTGTTACTTGCGCTGGTAAAATACCTTGTTGACGGAACACACGATCTTGCAACAACAACCCCCAACCATCGGGAAGACTATCGCCAAAAACGCCGTGAATGCCTTGATGTGGTGCTTTTGGTGCTTGCTGTAATCGCACATCACCTTGAAGAGTAAATGGAGATAAATTGCCAAATCTGCTTATATAGTTTTCATCGTACTGAAAGAAAACACCTTGACGGTTTTGCGCTAATACACCCACCGATACGATTTCGCCTGTTGTGAGAGTACGTCCAACATTCAACTTTTGGATGGATTTAAAGCTCATCTTTAAGCACCTCTTCTATGCTGGTTGGTAAAGCGTTACGGTCAGCAATTGTTTGTGTCAATTGATAAAGCCTATCGAGTGAATCCAGCGACTGCCACAAAAGCAGCAACTGGCGAAATGAAATTTGTCCGGTAAGTTCAAACTTTTTTATGGTCGAAGCAGGTACACAACTACGCTGGGCCAGTGCCTCTCGCGATAGCTTCTCTTGTTTACGTAAGCCACGCAGATGAGTAGCAAAAGCTTGGCTTACATCGGTATCATCTAAAAGTGAAAAGTTCATACTCAGCCCGAATGGATACAATAATGTCCATTATATCTGAATTTTATAACTTATGGATACAATAATGCCCATATAAATATAAACAACAATCACATGGTTGGAGAAGAATACTAAAAGCTGATGCTTTACGTCAGACAAGAGGTTGAGTTAAGGTAATTCATGTATTTCTATAAAGTGATACATTCCTGACCTAGATAAACTGGTCATTACTAATACTTTATTGAGACGAATTTAGCGAGTGGTTGCGCTTGGTATATTGAAACCTTACAAGTGAGTGAATCTCACTTAAATAGCATAGGGCTGAAATTATTTACCATTTATAAGCGGTGCTTGATTTGAGTTGCCGTTAAAGGCTGTACCTTTTTCGCCATCGTAACCCCCTGAAGTAACCTCGAAATTGCTTAGATCTTAAAAGACTACTTCAGAGATTACTTTAAACGGTGGATTTTACAACACATCATGGGATCTCTTGGGACCAAGAAATAGCTAAGAGACTGATAAAACAAGGAATTCAGGACACAAAAAAGCCCACACTAGGTGGGCTTTCTTTTTGAATTTGGTGCCCGCTACTGGACTCGAACCAGTGACACCTTGCATGTCATGCAAGTACTCTAACCAACTGAGCTAAGCGGGCAACTCTGTGAAACTTATCTAACCGCTTTGTTAAGTGGCTAACGCTTCAGAACGAGATGGATAATAGCGAGTGATTTGGATGCGTGCAAGGATAAATTTGCACAAAACTGTTCGTTTGCTTTTAAAAACAACAATCAGAATAAAATTTAAACACAAAGTAGATCAATGGCTTGAAGTAGATCACATTTAAGTTCAACTTCGATGATTACATACATCAGCATACTTTGTGTCTGTTCTCCCTTTACTGAGCACTTTGGCGCGCGATATTAGTTAGAATCATCGTCCACGTCGAACACGACGTTGTAGTTCTCGGTATAAGTACAGTTAGGTTGACGACTACAAGTAAAGAAACGTCGGCCTTTATAATCGCCATGGCTTGCCAGTTTGATAATCATCGGGCTGCTACATTTCTTGCAGAATCGAACCTCTTTTGATGGCTCGATCAAATCAATGTGTGCTGCCAGTAACCTCTTCAAACGGCTCACTTGATAACTGTGCTTAATTGAAGCGCCAATAAGTGGAAGGCCAGCCGATTTACAAACGTGCATCAATAGCTTCTCGCGATCAACCTTTCCTTTATTAAGCTCTTTCCCATTGTCCAATTCGATGATTACGCGTGGCTCTAACGTTCGCGGGTCGCACACTACAAAGTCAAAATAACTACGTGAGATTTTGTTGTTCGCAATAAACCAATTCTTCTTGTTATTAGCCTTAGCAGGGATAACAACGTTAGACATGCTCACTTTAGCAAATACTTCCCCATGGTTACCCACTGCAGATTTAAGTGCGTTATAGAATGTCGCTTGTTGTGCCGACATTAACGAGCCTTTCTTCTGATAAGCATCATCTTTGGTGTCATCATTTTTTACTAGATAGTTTTGAATAAAGTAAAAGAACACAACCAGAACAATTACAACGATAAAGATATTAGTCATTTTCCAACACAATCACATTTGTATGGGGTTAAGAGAGTGGTTAGCGTATGTAGAAAAGCGTCATGTGGCAAGAAAAAGAAGTAGAGTGACAAACTTGAATCATGAGCTTTGAACGCTTTAATCGCCAGAGGTGGCCTCTTTATCAGCTTCGACAGTTCAAGACATACATCTCCTATTTACTAATCAAATCATCAATTACATATTAAATTGATTTAGATCAAACCGCACCAAGTTGTGACCAACTAGCATTAAAAACGTTAGGCAAATGTTAATAAGGAAATTACTATGGAACTCAAACAAGACCCAAGATGTTATACCGATGTGTGTGTCGATGGTAAGTGGTTCCATTATGACCACTGTGGAACTCAAGCTTATATGTTAAAAGGTGGCGCTTCAGCAGTCATTGAGCTCGCTCGTGAACCAGCAACAGAAGGCGAACTGGTTGAAATGTTAGAAGGTATCGCTAAGTAAGACTCTTAACAAATAACATGAAAACTAAGCGAATAGGAGTTGATAACACTCCTATTCGCTTAGGTTCTTTAGGTTCATTTAAGCGGTATTGCGTACTAAGCTGATTTCAAATGCTGTTTGTAGGTACTACTATTTAACTCTTGATTCGTTAAATGAATGTTCGCACCAATTGGTGTGGCCGACGCTAACGGACCAGAACATGTTTCTATCGTTTGATCAGCGATTGTTTGCCTTATCATTTCAATTGTTCGTCTGGCTCTTGAGTACTAGCAAGCAGTAAAACGAACTCTTCCCCACCCCATCGAGCCAACACATCGTTTATTGATAGCACTCTCCCTATACGCTTAGCAACCTTTAAGACAACCGACACATATGTAGATTAAAATCCTGAACACGGGTCGATCCGAGTAGTATTTTTCTCATAAATTAGAATAATCAGATAATTTTCTTGATTTAACTCAGGCAATGATTCTGTAAAAAGGCGTTATAGTAATTTTCCTGTTCCAGCCTCCGTGACTTCTTTAGAAACAACGGAGCAAAATGAGAATTAACAATGACCCAAATTAATGAACAACGTCTCGTAGAACATTTCTGCGATCTAGTGAAAATTGATAGTGAATCTCGTAACGAAAAAGCGATTGCTGAAGCTTTGGCTGAGCAACTCGGTGAACTGGGTTTTGAAGTTCACAAACTGGCGGTTCCTGAAGAAGTGTCTAACGGTTTCAACATTTACGCTCGTCTAGATGGCACTCTTCCAGGTAGCACAGTGTTCAGCTGCCACATGGACACTGTAACGCCAGGTATCGGCATTGAGCCAATCATCGAAGACGGTATCATCCGTTCAAAAGGTAACACAATTCTAGGTGGCGACGACAAGTCTGGTATCGCGGCTATCATGGAAGCAGTTCGTTGCATCAAAGCTGAAGGCCAAGAGCACAAAACTATCGAGATTGCATTTACAGTATTCGAAGAAGGCGGTCTGTTCGGTTCTTTAAACTTCGATATGTCTTACATTCAGTCTGAGCACGCTATCGTACTTGATACAGGCGGTCCAATTGGCACTATCGTCAATGCGGCTCCGGGTCAGCAGAAGATTGTTGTTAACATCAAAGGTCGCCCTGCTCACGCGGGTTTAGCGCCAGAAGAAGGCATCAGTGCCATTCAAGTTGCTGCAGATGCGATCACTAAGATGAATCTACTTCGTATCGATGAAGAAACTACGGCAAACGTCGGTATTGTTGAAGGCGGTCAAGCGACTAACATCGTAATGCCAGAGCTTAAAGTCGTGGCTGAAGCTCGCTCTCTAAACGGAGAAAAGCTAACAGCTCAAGTTGAGCACATGATCTCTACATTCCAAGAGAGTGCAAAACAGTTCGGCGCTGAAGTAGAAATTGAATCGACTCGTGCTTACGATGCATTCGTTATCGCAGACGATCACCCGCACATTCTTTCTATCAAATCCGCATTCGAGAAGCTTGGCGTAACGGCGAACACCAAACGCACTGGTGGCGGTAGTGATGCGAACAACTTCAACGCAAAAGGTCTAACAACGGTTAACCTTTCTACAGGTATGGCGAAAGTTCACACCACTGAAGAGTACATCGCAGTGAAAGACATGGTCGCAATCACTGAGTTTGTTGTGGCTTACGTGACTCAATAGTCTTACTGGTTAACTGCCTGTCTTACTTGTTAACTAGACAATCTTACTCGTTGACGAAATAGAAAATGCCATCTAGTTAACGTCAAAAAGCCGAGTTCACGTGTAACTCGGCTTTTTTGTTTTCTTAATTTAAACAGAAGTTCTAACCTAAAAACCCCTACGCTTCCAAAATTGGCCTTCGTCTTTTGCAACAAGGTCGAATGTCTTATCGGCAATGATGTTGCCTTTTAGCTCGACCGTCATGCGCCATTTACCAAGCTTATTTGAGACTGGCGCCCAGATGGTGTCACCTAAGTAAAAATCCCAGTCGTTGTTACCGACATGCTCTTCACCATCGAACGGTTCGAGCACTTCGCCCGTGTCGGTGGTGATGTGCGGGTGATAGATGCAGTAACGGATCTTTTCACCTTTGGCTTTTTTGATATTCAGGATATAGCCAAATTCCACGTCGATTTCAGCATCAACAATAGTGGTGAACTCTTGGATTTTTGGAAGGTCTTTAGATTTAGAATCCCATGTGGAATAAATACCATAAGAAGTCATGTCGACCACAACAGAGCGCTTTGCCATTTCAATCGTTACCTTGGAGTTGTTCTATTAATTTAATTCTATTTGCCACTCAGCTAAGTTGGATAAGCACGAGACTATTCTTGCCAATCTTTTGCCATGCGCTTAATCACCGACGGTTCGATGTCGTGAATGCTGCCATATTGTTCTCGGCACACTTCTATAACCAAGTCCGCTTTGTATTTGAGTGCAAGTTGGCGGTAAGCCTTCATTTCCCACTGCTTAATAAAGGTATTCGACACCACAACGTCTAACCCTTGCTTCAAGCCGTCTTCTGCAGTGTTCTGACACCACTCATGCGCTTGCTGCAACTGTCTTGGGTCAAAACAATAGTCACCCTGCTCATTCACGTAATACATATCCGCTTCAACATGCAATGCATCGTAGGTTTTTGCTTTTGTTGACTTGCCAGAACCCGGCAACCCTCGAATGAGTATTAACTTCATCTGTCACTTTACAGGCTAATTCGAAAACATGAGTTTATCTTAAATAGTAATGAGTTTCTCTGATAACTGCCTTTGCTCAACATCCGAAAACCGAGTCCTTACACTGACTCAGGTAACCACTGAATACAGTGAGACTGCCCTCGATGTCGGTGGATGGCTTCTGATAGAAAACACAAATAATTTACAACTATCCACTTTGTATATCGACAAGCGTATCAAACTACTATAGATTTAGAAGTATAGACGTCTACATATCTAGCTTAGGGAGAAAGCTTTGCCTATTCGCATTCCAGACCAATTGCCAGCATCTGATGTTCTTCGTGAAGAAAACATCTTTATTATGCCGTTATCAAGAGCATCGACACAGGAAATTCGTCCACTTCGAGTCTTGATCCTCAACCTGATGCCGAAGAAGATTGAAACTGAAACTCAATTCTTACGCCTACTATCGAACAGCCCATTGCAAGTCGATGTAGAGCTGCTGCGTATTGATGACCGTCCAAGCAAAAATACACCAACAGAACACCTTGATAACTTCTATCGCCAATTTGAAATGGTCAAAGGGAGAAACTTTGATGGATTGATCATCACTGGTGCGCCACTTGGCTTGGTTCAATTTGAAGACGTTATCTACTGGGATCATCTAAAAACCATCATGGAATGGGCGAACAAGCATGTGACCTCAACCTTGTATGTGTGTTGGGCAGCTCAAGCTGGCTTAAAGCTCTTGTATGATTTACCAAAGCGTACTCGTAAAGATAAGCTTTCTGGAGTTTACAACCACGAGATACATAACCCGTACCACCCAATTTTACGTGGCTTCGACGATACCTTCTTGGCACCGCACTCTCGCTATGCTGATTTCTCTCAGGAATACTTAGCCGAGCATACTGACCTTGATGTTCTTGCGACTTCTGATGTGGCGGGCGTATACCTAGCAGCGACCAAAGATAAGCGAAACGTGTTTGTAACGGGGCACCCGGAATACGACTCGCATACACTTCACAACGAATACATCCGTGATTTAGGTGAAGGCATGGAGCCAGTGATACCAATCAACTACTACCCGAACAACAATCCAGACAACAAGCCTGTTGCAAGCTGGCGTAGTCATGGACACTTGTTGTTCTCTAACTGGTTAAACTACTGCGTTTACCAACAAACGCCTTACGATCTGGATCATTTCAGCGAAGACAACTTTACCAAAGACGATTAAGTTCTTTCTTCCGATTCACAAATACATAAAGCCGTGTTCCATAGGTCGTTGATAAAAAGCCAAATTGGACACGGTTTTTTTATGATGTTTGGGTCGCATTCCATAATCGATCTAACACTTAAGTGTGTTCAATTTCATATCATAGGTTTGTGTTCAAAAGGAGCTGCACATGCCTAACAAGTCGCTATCACCAAAATCCACCCTGATATCTCATCTCACGCTACTCGCCTCTGTTTCTCTGGTAGGTTGTGTTTCTGTAACCGAAGGGCCACCAAAAATGGAAAGTGACCCAATTGCGATGTCTCAATCACGTATAGAATTGGGGTTGGGCTACATGGGACAAGGTAATATGGTCAAAGCACGTGAAAATCTAGAGCTCGCTATCAAACACGCTCCTAGTTATTACCGCGCGCAACTTTCGATGGCACATTACTACGAGCAAGTTGGCGAAGTAGATGAAGCAAGAACCACTTACCGCAAAGCACTCAGTCTCGATTCAAGAAACGGCAATGTATTGAATAACTACGGTACGTTCTTGTGTAAACAAGGCGAATACGAGCAAGCTGATAAATATTTCAACCGCGCAATTGATCAACCCTACTACTACCTTGTCTCTGCAAGTTATGAGAATGCTGCATTCTGCGCGTTTAAGGCTGGTAATACCGACCAAGCAAAATACTACTTCACACGTGCTATTGACCACGACCCAAATCGCGCAAAATCGATACTACAGCTATCAAAAATTGAAGTGAGTAACGCCGATTACAACGACGCTAGGCTTCGTTTATTCAAATTCCACCAGCGTTATGGCTACCAAATTCCATCACTTCAAATTTTGATTGAACTCGAAAGAAAAGCAGGAAATAGTGCACTAGAAAAAAAATATCAGAGCAAGTTAGATGAATTGCTTTCAGCTTAGCGAATATGAAAAGCACAAAAAACGGGCTTGTTGCGTTAACAACAAGCCCGTACGTAATTTCAACTTAATGTCTTAACTCCGTGCAGCCGCTATTTTAGCGCGATCCACTCTTGTCTTTGCTCGTCGTCCATAAAGGTCCATGCGATAAAGCGACTCACCTTCTGGCCTTGCGACATCTCAACCACTTTTACTTGTTTAGCTCGTAGCTTACCCAATTCTGAACGAATCATATCAACGTTGTCTTTCTTAGAAATCAATGTCGTAAACCACAATACTTGAGTCGCAAACAGTTGGCTCTCTCTCGCCATTTTCATAATGAAAGCAGCTTCGCCACCCGGACACCAAAGTTCAGATTTTTGGCCACCAAAGTTTAAGGTTGGTTTCTCTTGCTTAGTTGATTTATCTAACTTAACTGGCTTCTTATTCGTTTCTGGCTTGAATGATTGCTCTGCTTTCTTTGCACGGTTTGCCGCTAGATTATCCAGTTTGCGTTGTGATCCCTTTTCCGCCTCTTCTAGAGAACTATGGAATGGAGGGTTACAAATAGTGACATCGTAACGTTCATTATCCTTAATCACGCCCTTAAAGATAGATTCAGAATCCGCTTGTAGACGAGCTCGGATCTTACCTTTTAGATTAGCGTTACTTTCAGCAATGAAGTTTGCTGTTTTGATAGATACTGAATCGACATCAGTTCCCGTGCAGCGCCACTTATATTCTGTCGCACCAATAATTGGGTAGATACAGTTTGCACCCACACCGATATCTAATGCTTTCACAGACGCGTGGTTATAAGGTTCACCTTGGCCATCGCTATTAAGGATGTCTGCCACTCTGTGAATGTAGTCTGCACGGCCAGGAATTGGCGGACACAAGTAACCAGCAGGAATATCCCAATGCTTAACGCCATAGTGGTGCGCCAGTAAAGCTTTGTTAAGTAACTTAACGGCCAATGGATCAGAGAAATTAACGGTGTCTTCGCCCACTGGGTTCTTGATCAGATGTTCTTTTAGCTCAGGTAACGCTGCAACCAATAACTCAAAGTCGTAGCGACCTGTGTGTTGGTTTCTTGGGTGTAATCCACCTTGAGGCTTCTCTGCCGAACGTCTTTTCTGTGCTGCATTCTTGTTAAATGCAGTTTTATTGAAAGACGCCTTATTCGATGGCCCTTTATTAGCGCCCGGCTTACCTTTGCTATCTTTTGCAAAAGGTCGCTTTGCTTTGTTATTACCAGCGCCTTGGGGTGCAGTACTCTTACGGCTTTTATCAGATGTGTTCTTTGTAGAAATACGCTTGTCGCTGCTTGGTTTACCTGTACTTGGCTTAACATCACCTTGCTTTCGGTTACCTTGCTTGCCATTGCCTTCTTGAACTTGGCTATCTTTTGTTTTTGCAGATGAGGTACCGTTTTTTGACAGGCTTAGCGTAGTTCTATTTTGTGATTGGCTCATTGGGCTACTTCTTTAAGTCTAAATACATCATGAATAAACGGGCATCTAACTCAAGTTGATGATATTCCGGCTCCATGTGACAGCATAGTTGGTAAAAGGCTTTGTCGTGTTCTTTCTCTTTGATATGCGCCAGTTCGTGTACCACCAACATTCTCAGCAAAGGTTCTGGCGCATTTTTAAAAACACTAGCGATACGAATCTCATTCTTCGATTTGATCTTTCCACCGTGATTCTTCGCGACGTAAGAGTGCAGACCTAATGCATTATTGATTAGGTGTATCTTGCCGTCATAAATCACTTTACTGATCGGTGGTGTTTTTTTCATATAACGATTTTTAATCTCAATCGCATAGTCAAACAGGGCTTTCTCGCTTTTTATTTCATGATTCTTTGGGTAGCGAGCTTCGAACCACGGCACCAACTTTCCCGATTCAACTAGCTGAGTTACCGGGTCGAGAATGTGCTTCGGGTAGCCTTGGATATAGCGTAAAGAAGGATGCATGCTGAAAGACCGTACAAGTTACACCACGACAATACGTTGTGGTCTTGAAAATTGAGCCGCATAGTGTAACTGATCACACTTTTCTAATCACCTAGGATTCGTTACACTTTAGCGAGATTCACCAAGAGCTAGACTCAAAAAGAGATTATAAAAATGAAACGTGTTGTATTGTACGTCGCAGACAAATGCCCGCACTGTAAAGATGCACAGCGCTATTTGGATTCAAAGAAAATTGTTTACCGCCTAACGAATGCAAAGATGCAGCGTGGCCGTAAAGAGTTGCAAGCGATGGGAGCTCGCTCTATCCCCGTACTTAAAATAGGCGACCAGGTGATGGTCGGCTGGAATCAGAAGAACTTCGATAAGATGTATAACTCAAAGAGTACCTAAGTGCTCTAAGCCATTGATAATTCTATATAATAAAGCCCGAATGTCCAATCTAGGATGCTCGGGCTTTGTTGTTCTATACCATTCTAAATCACACGTAGCGCTTAACGAAATCAATAAAGGTTCGGTCCGCCTTCGACAGGTACCCATCCTTTCTCCAAGCCAAAGATAGATTGAGTTTTACAGGATCTTTAAATGGCACCCCCACGACGTCTTCTTCGTATTCTGTGACCAAACTCAGCAGCGCAGTAATGGCAAACTCTCGTTTTACTATAGAAAGAATCATTGGCAATAAGTTGGTTTCGAAGGCGATGGTCATATCGAGATTGTATTTTTTACAGGTCGCATCAATGAAATCACGGTGGAAATAACCCGACTTGAACATAATCAGTTCTTGCGCGAAAAACTCTTTAAAGGTAATGAATGGTTGTGACGCTAATGGGTGCTCTTTGCCAACTACAGCTAGCATCTCAGAACTCAATAAGTGATCGGTTTCGAGATCATCTGGGACATTTTCATGATTGATAACCCCAATATCGAGTTCGCCGTTTAATAGCATTTCACGAATCGATGCGGTGCCGGCATCAATTAAAGTCAATTTTAGGTTTGGGTATTGGCTTTTAAATGCCATCACGACTTGGGGGAAAAAGTAACTCCCCATCATGCTTGGAGCGCCTAATCGCACTTCTCCCTTTTCTAGTCCCTTTAGCTCATTCATTGCGAGTTGAGCATCATTGAACTGTTGGGCGATTCGCTTCGCATGCTCAAATAACACTTTGCCCTCTTCCGTTAAGGTGACGGATTTATCTCCGCGACGAAATAAAATCAACTCAAGTGTCTGCTCTAGTTTTTTAATGGAGATACTCAATGCAGGCTGTGCGATATGCAGCGCTTTGGCGGCTTGAGTGAAGTTACCAAACTGAGCAACAGCCAGAAAATGTCGAAGTGGTTTTGATTCAAGCATGTCGATATATTAATTATATAGAGGTAATATTTTTAATATATTTCTTTAATCGCCATTGTGCTGATAACTTGTTCACAAATAGCTTACTAACTCGCGCAGGCACAACGTAAATGTTTGATAAAGGCAGTCCTCAATACAGACGTATCACCCAATCATTGGCGATTGGCTCGTTTATCATTTTCTGTAACCTTTATCTCTTTCAGCCAATCTTGCCGCACATGGCCGAGCACTTCCAAGTATCGGAAACTCAGATCAACTGGCTGTTTGCCGCGACAACACTTGGGCTTTCCATCAGTTTGGTGCCTTGGGCAATCGCATCTGAAACCTTTGGCCGAAAGCCCATCATTCTGTTCAGTCTGTTCGCTATTCCTTTGATTGGACTGAGCATGGTGTTCACGACTACTCTACTACAGCTTGTTATTGCTCGAGCATTCATGGGAATTGCAGTCGCTGCTTTTGCGGGCGTGGCGGTTGCCTATATGGTCGAAGAGTTATCACCCAAAGCATTCGCAGTCGCGATCGGCGGTTATATTGCGGCTAACTCACTAGGTGGAATCTTCGGGCGTGTACTCGGGGGCTTAATCACGGATTACTTTGACTGGCACGCTACGGTATTGTTTTTCGTTGTCGGCTCTTTGCTTGGCGCACTCTATATTGCTTATAGCCTGCCTGACCAACAAAACTTCAAACCTCAGAAAGGGTTGTTCTTTCATCATAACCGCTCGGTTGTGATGCACTTAAGAAACCGTACCTTGTGGCTCGCGATGTTGATTGGTGGCGCTAACTTTGCGCTATTTGTTAACCTGTACTCTGTAATGGGCTTCAGGCTTGTATCTGCACCTCACTCGGTACCCGTTGGTTTAGCTTCGCTGATATTCCTATGTTACTTGGCTGGTACGGTAAGCTCTAAGCTCTCCAACAAATGGACACTTCGTTTTGACCCGTTAAACGGTATATTGATGGGCGTGTGTATCAGCTTAATTGGCATGTGGGTTTCTGCCGTCGACAAAGTCCCGTTCATGTTAGCAGGCTTGTTATTGATTAGTGGCGGCGCGTTCTTCGCCCATACCCTTGCCTATTCTTGGGTAAGTCAAAAAGCACCAAGCGCTAAGGCGACGGCAACTGCACTTTACTTAGTTCACTATTATATTGGCGGGAGCTTAGGTGGTTTCTTGCTCTTATATTGTTGGCAGCTGTTTGGTTGGAATGGCGTGATTGCGGGTGGGTCTATCTTCTATGTTGCAATATTTGCTTGGGTCTACCAATTAAAACAACTTCAAGTATCGGCCTCTAAACTCGCACAAGCATAAGTGCGACTGAGGTTGTAACTCAATTATTGCTTTTGATTAACGTCCGTTCTGATATCCTACGCAAAATTTCATTTCGGAACCTGTTATGTCGAACACTCAAAGCACAGATCTTCAAACCATCCACGACCAAGTAAAACAGTGGTTAGACGATGTCGTTATTGGCCTAAACCTGTGTCCATTCGCAGCCAAGCCACAACGTAATAAACAGATTAAGATCTTTGTGAGTGAAGCGAATACGGAAGAAGCGTTATTGGAAGATATCATGACGCATTTTGTAGAGTTAGATAACACGCCAGTCGCAGAATTAGAGACGACTTTGGTGGTTGTGCCTAACATGCTGCAAGATTTCTTCGACTACAACATGTTCATTGATTGGATTGAAGCTTTGATCAAGCAAGAAGATTGGGAAGGTGTTTACCAAGTGGCAACCTTCCACCCAGACTATTGCTTTGGTGGTGCGGATCCAGAAGACGATGAAAACCTAACAAACCGCTCTCCATACCCGGTTTACCATTTGATTCGTGAAGCAAGTATGGAAAAGGTGTTAAAGCACTACCCTAACCCTGAAGCGATTCCTGATACCAACATCGCGAGAGTTGAATCTTTAACACCCGAAGAGCGTCGTAAGTTGTTCCCTTATCTATTCAGTTAAGAACTAACCTTTGAGCATTAAAGACTGCAGCTTCAACTTACGAGTCTGAGTGTTCTTGATGATATGGGCGAGATATAAACTGATCTCGTCCATTCTGTTTCGCAATGTACAGGCATTCATCGGCAACTTTGATTAGCGAGTCTAATGCCGACATTCTTTCCCCTTTGCTATCCCCAGTACTCAACTCAAAATGACACGCGCCAATTGATATGGTGATAGGCTTACTATCTAGTGTAATTTTCTTCATTTCTTGTAAAAGAGTCATGAACTTATCTTCAACACAACTTGGTGTACTATTTGGATACCAAAGAATGTACTCTTCACCACCAAAGCGAGCTACAAACTCTCCATCTTGAATATTATTGCGCAGAACGTTTGCCACTTTCTTTAAAACAACGTCACCCATTTGGTGACCGTAAGTGTCATTAACGACCTTAAAGAAGTCGATGTCTACGACGGCTAGTGTCCCTTTACCTAGAGAGCCTTTTAACTGCTCTACTTCTGCATTCAACGTTTTGAACAAGCAACGTCGATTCGGCAAGTGTGTAAGAGGATCGTACAAAGCTTGATATTCAAGTTTTTCATTTAACTCTGTCAGTTTACGTTCTTGCTGTCTTCTAACGAGTTCCACTTCTATCCATGAGGCCATTAACCTCATCACGTCAATGTCGAACTCTTTGAATTCACGATGATAAGGAGTCGGGCTTGAAAAGTTTAAGGTGCCATAAAGCTCATCATTGACGAAAATAGGGACACCAATGTAAGACTCCAGACCAAAAGATTGGTAGGCAGGATGAGTCGCATACTTATCATGTTTGCCACAGTGTTCAATACAGATAGGCCTGATCGATTTACACGTTATCTCACAGTAGGTCGAGCGATAATCGAAGGTGTCACCTCTATTGAGTTCAACGCCTTCGGGTGTGACACAATGTTCAACTAAATAAGTATTACCATCGACTTTAGATAAGATACCAATATCTAAGTTGAAGCGTTCAAGGCCCATGATAAGCAGCTGAGCGATCTGAATATCGAAACCCTTTCGATAATCATTGGTGATTTGATACAAGCGGCGTATAACAACTTCACTTTCACTAGCTTGGTTCATAACTGGGATCCCACTGCAGCCAAAGTTAGTGGCAACATTAATATTTGGTATATTAAGAAGAGTAAAGGGTAAAAAAACACAATAATCAATTGGTTTGTATGCAAAATACCTCATTGGTCCAATGAATAAAAGTCGACTTCTTCGACTTTGCGTTAGCACCCTATTCCCAGCTTTGGTAAAATACCCCATTAACGAAACAGAATGGATAGGAAAATGAACCTTTCTCAACTAAGCCAAGAAATCTACGATCACCTTTACCGCGACATTGAAGAGTTCCGCAGTACTTTTGATCTGCCTGTTGCTGCTCCTGAAACAATGGACGAAAAAGGCGATACGCTACACACCTCTCTAGCGATCGAAGAACTGACAGAACTTGCAGAAGCTGACTCAAAAATCGAACAAGCGGACGCTATTGTAGACAGCGTTTATGTTTTGATGGGACGTTTGGTTCACCTTGGCCAAGCTAAGGTAGAAGACAACCTAGCAATCAGCTACCTGATCGACCTACTGTTGAATGTTTCTAAAAACCGTTCAATCGACTTTCTACCTTGTTGGGACGAAGTACACTCAAGCAACATGAGTAAAGTATGTCGTAATGAAACAGAATACGCAGAAACTGAAGCTTTCTATGCTAAGCAGAACATCAAACTGATGGCGGTTCAAAAAGGCGAGTACATCATCGCTAAGTGTGCGGAAGATTTCGTATCTGAAGGCAAAACCGTTCGCCAAGGTAAAGTACTAAAATCAGTACATTACCGCCCTGCGAACCTTGAGCCACTAACGGCTTAAGTAAGGCTACAACTGAAGCACTTTAAAGCCTCAGTTGACTGAAATCGAAAACGCCACGTTATTTTAACGTGGCGTTTTATTATCTATTAGAAAACTCTAGCTGTGTTAATTGGAGCCGTGTATTAGAAGCAGAACACTATACCAGTCGTGCCATGTGATAAGCCGCCACATATTCGCCATTTCTAAAGGCAAATCCAGCCGACTCCCCTTCAATCACGAAGCCAAACTTCTTATACAGGCTGATCGCTCGTTCGTTATCGGTATAGACGGTGAGCTCCAGTCGTTTGATGTTAATCCAGTTATCACACAAGTCGATCGCGGTCGCGAGCAGTTGGCTACCGACACCTTTGCCTAATACATCATCTTTAACACCCATACCGAATGAAGCAACATGACGCCTTCTCGGGTTTACACACACTTCCATTCCCAAATTGCCCACAATCTCATCGTCGATCATCGCGACATACGAGTACACGTTGTCGGGCATATTAGAGATTCGTTTCTGCCAGCTTTCCAGAGATGGATTTGGGAGTTGCAGCGTACCGGTATAAGCATTAGTGCATTCGTAAACTTCTTTTATTCCCTTTGCATCTGACGGTTCAGACCGTCTCACTATAATACTCATCGCAACTCCTACTATTATTCTTCGCTAAATGTGATGCACATCCTCAATGTGCACCTAGACACACTATCAAATAGTAAATATTTAACAATAGGTTAGATGAAATTGTTTCAAATTAAGGAATTAGCAAGTCGAGGGAAACAGTATTTTGACGAAGGCGTATTAATAATATGGTTTTACTTGTCGTGGCTAACGGAAGAGTTTCCGATCGAGAGAGTAAAGAATAGGTTATCATGTTGATGTGATATGGACACAAAGATATGTGCCCATATTGCTAAACTAGCTTTCTTGATTAGTCACGTTCACATTGAACTTGCATGACTTTAAGATTCGTAGCATTGAGCTTCTTAGCTAACGCTGCGCCTTCTTCATTACATTGCTCAAGAGTCGTAAATTGGGTATTAATTTCCATTTCAGCGGTGCTGTCAGCGCCACCGATCATTAAGCTTAGAAGTAGTGTTAGTTCGTACATTAATTAATCCTCTTTCGAGTTTTCAAAATATCCAATCGAATTAGATAACGTGCCTAGGTTCAGCCCTAGTTCACTTGTTTCGTTTGAGATAATTCTAATCATTCACTCGATTCGAGTCTTACCATTTTGTGCCACTAACTAAGAAAGCAGCATAGTCATGAATTAAAGGCATAAAAAAGACCAGAGCATCATCTTCTGGTCTTTTTTATGAATCAAACGTCAATCAGAGTTCTGTTTCCGAATCACTTTTCTCTAAGCTAATCACATTCAAAACTGCAAATGCAGAGGCTAGGAACAAGCCTAATATCCAAACAAAATACCACATGAAAAACTCCTTAATACAGTGAATGGCCGTTGCGTTCGACATACTCGCTATCGAGTCGTCCAAACATGGTGCGATAACTAAAAGCGGTGTAACACAGAATGATTGGCACCATCACAAACGCTACACCTGTCATGATATTTAAGGTCAGTTCACTCGATGTTGAATCCCACAACGTTAAGCTATGGCTTGGATTAACACTCGACGGAATAATGAATGGGAACATCGAAAAGCCAGCCGTTAAAACAATGCACGCATTAGTAAAACTTGAGCTGATGAAAGCCAGCGCATCCCATTTTAATCTCGCGCTAATCAAAGCCAGCAATGGAATGGAATGGTCACACTGCCAATTGGCGCAAACCACATCCAAGGGTAAATCTCGAAGTTGGTTAACCAAGCACCAGTTTCTGCCATCGCTTGTTTGTTTAACGGGTTTGAAACAGCGCTATGGTTCAACTCACTAACAATCAAATAACCATCAATTTGGCTTATCGCTAAACCGCCAATGACCATCAAGCTAGCTACAAGTATCGCGCTCGCCTGCACAACCAATCTTGCCTTGTTGTATAGCGCATCGGTGGTTTTCATCATCAGCCAAGCACTGCCTTGCAACAACGCCACCAATAACCCAACGAAGCCACACAAGAGAGCAAACGGATTAAGCAAATCAACAAACGATCCGTGGTACTCAACCATAAGCAAGCTATTGAGCGAGAAAGGAAGCCCTTGCATCAAGTTGCCAAACGCGACACCAAATAAAATCGGCGGAAAGAAGCCTGAAAATGAAATCGCCAAATCACATATTTTTCGCCATTGGTCGTTGTCTATCTTTGCTCGGTATTCAAGTGCAAGAGGACGCAGCCACAATGAGATAAGCGCCAAGTACATCGCAACATATAAGCTTGAAAACGATGTCGCATACACTAACGGCCAAGCTGCAAACAAAGCACCACCTGCGGTAATTAACCACACTTGGTTGCCGTCCCAATGGGGTGCAATAGAGTTAATCATCACTCGTCTTTCAGAGTTGGTTTTACCAATAAACGGTAACAACGCCCCCACTCCCATATCAAAACCATCGGTGATCATAAATCCAATCAGCAAAACACCGATTAGCACCCACCAAATTAAACGCAATGTGTCATATTCGAACATGAGTCAGTCACCTTATTGTTGAACTTGTCGCGCCAATTTGGCTTCAAGCGATGTTGTTGTTTGTTCATAGTGATAACGCCCCGTTTTTAAACTGCTCGGGCCTTTTTTGACGACGGTAATCATCAAGTAACTTTCAACAATGATGAAGACGGTATAGAGGCTAATAATTAGCGCGAGAGACGTAAGTAAGTTCTCAACGGTTTGCGAAGATGCCGCAACCGCAACAGGGAGAATTTCACCGACCGCCCATGGCTGACGACCATACTCTGCAACAAACCAACCCGCTTCGATTGCTACCCAAGGTAATGGAATCGATCAAAGCGCCGCTTTCAATAGCCAAGGCTTTTGAGTGATGTTTTTACGGTAGGTTTGTAAGAAAGCCGCGCCAAATACAAACAACATAATGAAGCCACAACCCACCATGATTCTGAATGACCAGAACAAAGGCCACACAGTTGGGATTGAATCATCAGCAGCTTGTTGGATTTGCTGTTCAGTCGCGTCAGTCACGGTGTCTGTGTACCGCTTAAGTAATAAGCCATATCCGAGATCGTGCTTAGTTTTATCGAAAGCTTGCTCTGTCTCATGTGAGGTATCGCCAGATCGCAAACGCTCTAGCAATTCATAAGCAATAATACCGTTTCGAATACGCACTAAATGTTGATCACGCAGATCATGAAGCCCCGTCACTTGCTCGTCCAAAGATCGCGTTGCAATAATCCCCATCACATACGGAATTTTCACAGCGAAATCCGTTTTGCCTTCCTCTTGGTTTGGTAATCCGAACAAGGTAAAAGCTGCAGGAGCAGGCTCGGTGTGCCATTCCGCTTCAATTGCCGCGAGTTTCACTTTTTGGACGTCACCCAGTTCATAACCAGATTCATCGCCAAGTACGATTACGGAGATAATCGATGCGATACCAAAAGACGCCGCTACAGCGAAAGATCGCTTGGCAAAGGCAACGTCACGACCTTTAAGCAAGTAGTAAGAACTCACGCCAAGGATAAACATCGCACCGCAGGTATAAGCTGAAGCGACTGTGTGCAAGAACTTAACTTGAGCAACCGGGTTAAGCACCACTTCGGCGAAGCTGGTCATTTCCATACGCATGGTTTGGTAATTGAACTCTGACCCAATCGGGTTTTGCATCCAACCGTTAGCAACCAGAATCCATAATGCAGAGAAGCTAGAGCCCAACGCCACCAACCAAGTCACGACAAGGTGTTGGCGTTTGGACAGCCTTTCCCAACCGAAGAAGAACAGTCCAACAAAGGTGGACTCTAGGAAGAATGCAACAAGGGCTTCGATCGCAAGAGGAGCACCGAAAATATCGCCGACATAGTGAGAATAATAGGACCAGTTGGTGCCGAATTGGAACTCCATGGTTAATCCGGTCGTGACACCTAAGGCGAAGTTAATACCAAAAAGCTTGCCCCAAAAGCGAGTCATGTCCTGATAGATTTGCTTACCGGTAAGCACATAGATCGATTCCATGATCGCCAGTAAGCAAGACATACCAATAGTTAACGGGACGAAGAGAAAGTGAAACATAGCGGTTAGCGCAAACTGTAAACGCGACAATTCAACTACATCAAACATTTAAGCTCCAAACATCATAATGATGGCTTTCATATTAAGAATTGGAGCGTATTTCAGCACAGTTCGAACAAACCAAACTAGAACAGAACAGCGGTTAAAAAACAGAACAGATTGAATTATCCGACGAGTAACAAGCTAGATTTCTGGTAAACATAGTCGACTAACGACTTAGGCTTGTGATTCCATGGTCTGAATCAAATCGCCTAGCTTTCGAATGGCTTCTGCTATGTTGTCGTCACAAGCGTACGAACAATTGAGACGAATATGATGAGAGAACTTTTTGTCGCTGCTGAATATAATTCCCGGCGCAACAGAGATGTTGTGTTCAAGTGCTTGCTCATAAAGCTTCTCTACACAAACAGAATGAGGCAGCTCTATCCAAAGGAAGTAACCACCTTGGCTTTTATGAATCAGAGCACTCGTAGGCAAACTGGATTCGAGAAGTGCTATATGCGCCTTCTTCCTTTCATTCAGCAGTTTACGAAGCTTTTTAAGGTGGTTGTCATAGCTATAAAACGTCAGGTAGTGAGATAAGCCAAGCTGAATCGGAATACTGCTGGAGAGTGTCGATAGATGCTGCAACCTCTGAATCTTTAACGCTTGTTTCCTTGCAACTACCCAACCAATTCGAAAGCCCGGCGACAGTGATTTGGAAAACGAACCACACAGCATGATTTGCTCGCCAGTGTCATAAGCTTTGGCTGGCAATGAACTTTGGTTTCCAACGTGAAGCTCACGATACACATCGTCTTCAATCATTGGGATCTTATGGTCATTCACTAACTCGGCGAGTCGCTCCTTGTTGTTATCACTCATCGAATAGCCAACAGGGTTTTGCGATTCTGTCATGAACCAACATGCTTTGATGTCCATTGAAGCGAACACCGACTCCAATACATCTAAATCGATACCGGTTTCAGGATCGGTCGGGATCTCAACAGCGGTAAGATTAAGCCTTTCAATGGCCTGTAACACACCATAAAACGCAGGGTACTCTATCGCGACTAAGTCACCCAGTTCGGTACAGGATTGCAGGCATAAGTTAAGTGCTTCCATTGCCCCAGACGTGATCACAATATCGTCGGGCAATACATCTAGCCCACCAGCTTGATAGCGCTGAGCGATTTGCCTGCGGAGTGTTTCACTGCCCGGTGGCAAATTAGTAAGCATGCTGTTATCGGGCATTTGACGACTGGCATTGGCTAAACTACGCGACAATGCTTGATGCGGAAACAAAGCAGGATCTGGAAATGCCGAGCTGAGTGGAATGATGCTAGGGTCTTTGGCTCGTTGAAGCACATCGTAAAGCAGGTCACTGATTTTAACGGGGTACGGCTTGATGGCTTTTTGTTGCGTGTGTTCTGAGGTGAATACATTTTTACGCGGTAACACGAAATAGCCAGACTTAGGCTTTGAACGCACATAGCCTTGGTCTTCAAGCTGTTGATAGGCCTGAAGTACCGTCTCGATACTGAGTTTATAGCGCTTACACGCATCTCTAATTGATGGGATCTTCTCTCCACTCAGCCAGATGTTTTGTTCTATCTGATTCTTGATTGTATTGGCGAGTATCTGAGATTTTTTCATCAAAAAGTCTTTTCTATCTAATGTGTAAAAGATTACTAAACCGTGGATATTCGAAGCATTCGGACATTCAGGTATAACAAAGCCCTACCCTAAACCCAATTACCATCACGGTCGACTTGTTTATCTCTCCCACAAGAAAAGACACCACACTCATCAATCGAGTGTAGTGCCTTAGTTACTAGTTACTAGTTACTTAGTTTAGATTAACTAACCGACTAGTTCGCTGGACGCCAAACGCCCCACTTGTCATTCTCGTAGGTCGCCTTAGGGTTTGTACCACCTTGAACCCACCATTGCGCTTTCCATGACTGGTTCGAGTAAGTCACGACTTCGCCACCAAGGTAAGTCGCTGATAAGTCCCACGTGCCATTGTCTGGGTCTGGAGTCGGATCAGGATCCGGCGTTGGATCTGGGTCTGGTGTTACACCACCGTCATCGACAATCACTTCGAACGTGAAGGTTTCAACACTATCACTTTCAATAGAACTAGCCATGAATGACAAGGTTTCATTAGCTACAATACCAGTCGTATCTACGACAACTGACGCAGTACCGTTATTTTGGATGCTTACAGCAGAACCTTGAGTTTGAGTTAATGTCGCCGCTTCACTTGTTGCAATTACAACTTTGTCGCCAGCATTCACTACGTTGTCACTATTCACTAGCTCGTAGATGTCGCCTTTCAATGGTTCCACACCACCGTCGCCACCATCAATCAACGTTAACTGACCAGAAGCACGACTATCCTTTGAGTTGAAGAAGTTACGTGAAGGATCGTTTTGGAAATACATGTAGTGCTGCATTTCAGCGTGCCAGTCACCAATGAAGATCGCGCCATCTTTGAACTCTTCATGCCAGCCGTTAATTTCTGAAGCCAACAAACGAGCCCAATCGTTAACGTTTGAAGCGTCGATAACGATGTCGAAGCTACGCGCTACTTCACCGTACTTGTTGATGATGTCGTATTTAACCGTATCACCAATTTCTGGCGTACCAAACTGGTCAGAAACAAACAGGTCGCCACGGACTAGATCAGGCTCAGGACCCGGCTCTGGTGGAGGAGTTGTACCACCCGCGATTGTGATGTCTGAACAGTTGTAGAAGCCTTCTCCTGCTGCATCGTCACGTTGCCAACGTACGTATAAGATTGCGTCGCCAGAGCGGTCTGAAGGAATCGTTACGTTGATACGGTATTTGCCACCACTTACAGGAACATTCCCAACTTCTTGGATAAGATCTAAATCACCCCACGCTAGGCCTTTACTCAGGTCTGCGTTTGGTTTTGTTAGATAGAACTCCCAGAATGACGGGTTGTGTGGTGCAGTCGCGTTGAATACATATTCAAATGTACCAGTGCTTAGCTCGGTGCGAGTCCAACCTGTATGAGGTGCGCCCATACCACGCTTTTGCGAATCATTGGCATAACACAAAGTGCCGTCTGGAATCGCAGCTTTCACAGCATTGATGTTGTTGAAATCTTGGATATTTTTCGCATATTCATTACGTTGAACGAACGGATATGACCCTGAAATATCTTTTGCTTGAGCACATGCCGCATTTGGTGGCGTACCTGACCAAACTCCGCCTTGCTCGTAACACGTGTTCTGACGTGCACTTGGAAATTCAGACCAGCCATGAGCGTTTGCCACTGATGGCACGCTGGATAGCATAGCCATCCCCACTGCTATTTTTAGAATATTATTATTTGCTGTTTTCACTTTCACACTCTCTATTATTTTACCCTGCACACAACATCAATTGGTCACTTACCAACCTAAATTGCAGTTCGAAGGCTTATAGTTTTTAATTGAAGAACAACGAAAAATATATACGTCAATTTTATCAATGACAGCGGGTTTTATATTGATAGGAATCAGAGTCACACAACTCAAACAAAAGCGTTGTAGATAGATGATGTTGCTTCGAATTATTGGATCTCAGTATTCCGTCTTGATTGGAGAAACAATATTCAAAGTGAATAAAAAAGCGGCTGAATGATTAAGCCGCTTGGAAGTTTGTGTATCGAATAGAGAACCGAGCCTAGTCGACTAATGAAATCTTAATCCAATTTTTTCCATTGTTGTTCAACCCAATTAGGATCTTCAGCAACACCCGGAAGATACGCTTCTTCATTACACTGTTCAGCCCATGAGCCAAAGCATTGATAAATACCTTCGCCTTCAAATAGGACGATGTCTCCATCAACGTAACTACCAAAACCTTCTGGATACACATAATCATGTTCAGGCGGTGGTGTGCCAGCTTCAACCAAATGGAAGTTCAACGTCTGTTGCCCTACCAACTTGCCTTCGCTGTTTTTCACACTCACGACTAACATGTGGTGACCAGCTTCTGATTTGGATAAAGGCAGCGCTACAGGTTCTGACGAATCATCTTCTACTTCACCACTCCAGTGCGCTAATGACTCTCGGCTATGGTTGTACACCGTCAACTCAGCTTTAACATCACCTTCGGCCACCAGTGTTAGGTCTAGAACTGTTGCTTCTTCACCAATTACGTATTCAGGCTCTAACCCTTCAACCGTGAGTGAGGTTTCTGGTTCCGGTACTTCAACATCGTAGCCTATTTCTACGCGCTGGATACCGCTGTCTTTATTGACGTATATCGGGTTCACACCATAAATTGGATCGAACCCGCTTTCACTCCATACACCAGACTTAATATCGTCATGCTCCTGATTAACTTTGGTCGCTAATGCCTTTGACCAGTTCTTTGATTGGCCAGCTTCACTGTCAGTAATCTCGAGACGAGTACTTAGTGCAGCGTTTTCGCCAGAACCATCAAAGACACGTGTGTATACCGCATCACCCTCTTTCAAATTCATGGTCGGAATTATCTGGCCTGCATTTCCCCAGCCCGGTAATTGAGAGTCATCGCCATCAAACACAACATCAATCGCGTTATAGAAAGCCTTATCTGTATCACCAACATCCCAAACCGCCAGAATCACATGATAGCCTTCGCTCTCTGGTACGTTACAAGTGTGAGTAGCCGTATCTTGTGTCATCTCTCCATGACCATCAACTTCACAGAAAGGTGTAAGGTTGAATGCAGCACGTGTCAGTGGTGAGTTTTGGTCCCATCCATCTTTCGTGATGTAATACTTGAAACCAGCTGCAACGTGGTTAGCCTTAAATGTCCACTCAAACTCTTGGGAACCCGCTTCTATTGGGCGTTTCTGCCAGCGCTCTGAAGTTTGTTCATCTAGATTTCTTGCAATTGATATCTCAGCACTAGCAATGTAACCATCATCAGGCCCGCCTTCAGGGAAACCGTCATCACCTTCCACACTTTGTGGTTCGTACTGTATGTTGCTGCAGTCCATGTTCTTAGGCTGACCTTCAGAATCTTCTAGGTGACACAGAGCGACACGACTTATTATGTTGCCTTCATCATTTAGTGACACAAAACCATGTGCCATAGCACCACCACAAACGGTAGACAACGCAATCGCTAGAGCCGTTTTCTGTATTCTTATTCTCATAACTTTTCCATTTAAAGACTTCATTATTCCAATTAACAGACCTCAATAATTTGGCCCGTCGACCTATCCAATATTGTGGATTGATCTGATATTGCGATTCGCTATTAACGGGTTACTTGGCTTGAATATAGTTATTTAGCTCGAACATTAATAAAGAGAATGCATATCAGTCGATTTGAGCATGGTTTATGAAGACGGGATTATTTAATCAATAAGACTGATTGATACTCAGCAAAGCTGATAAGGTAAAAAAGCCAGTTCATACATCTGAAAAATATGAGGTTTATTCAAAATTTAATGAGACAGAGCATTAACTATTTGAATAGTTTTATGAATGGAAAAGGCATAGGCTGGTTTAGAAAAGATTGGATGAAAACGGAAAGAGTCGAGTTTCTCGTCAAAATAACGATTTTGACGAGTCATCATAAATAGCGGGTTCGATTAGATCAGGAGAGGAATAAAATTGCTTACTAGTTTATTGCCTCAGAAGCTTAATAACGGCTGTTCATACCAAAGCGATGTGACATGTCATCGTCCATACGACCTCCCTTCCAGCCGCCGCCACCCAAAAGATTGAGCACATCGCGCGCGGTGTAATTCTCGCCGCCGAAGAAGTCATTAGACACATCATTACGTAACAGCTGGATAATGGGAACCAATTCAACATCTAAATCTTGTGGATCAGCAAATAAAGCCAATGCGATTTGCTGTTGGCGTTTACTCAATTCACGAGAACTCGTTTCGACTTGACCGATCGAGAAAAAGTCACGGCTTCCGTAACTCTGTACCATCTTTGCAGACAGTAACTTAATCACCTTTTTGATTCTTCGTCGTTGAATATATCTAAACACTCTAGTTCCTCTTTCAATTTACAAATATCACATCAAATGTTGTTCAGATTTGAGCAACACTTAGAATGTCACTCTTTATGACGATGCTCAATATATAACGTCAGTAATATACTGATTAACAATGCAAAAAGGCAGTTTCGAGACGAATACTCTTTGCACCGCTTCTCATTGAAACGGATCAATAAGTAAATTTTTAGGTAAACCATGATTCAGAACACTAAGTACTTTCTGACGTAACCATAGCGTACCTTGATCACGTTGATGGCGCACATGCCAAGACATCGAAATGGGCCCCGGCTGCATGGTGAATGGCGTTTTCTTAATCACCAGTTCTCCCTTGCTCACGCTCTCCGATATTATCGGTAATGGAATCGTCGTGATCATGTCAGTATTGATTAACAACTTAGGTATGGAGTAACAGTGGTTCACCGTCATGGCGATGCGCCGCTTCATCCCCTTCTGTCCTAGTAGCATGTCTACCCCGCCCGTCGCTTCACCTGATAACGAGAGCAACAAATGATCAGCACTAGCAAACGCACTTAGCGATAGCTCTTCACTGGCTAACGGGTGATCGGCACGCATTGCGCACACAAAGTGATTATCAAACAGATGTTGAGTTTGAACTTGAGCTGAGTTGCCTTCGAAATAATCCAAAACCATATCGACATCGGCACTGAGCAATAACTTTTCTCCATTGACGTTGTAAGGTACGGCGTGAATATTAACGTCAGGCGCTTCTAACTCTATTCGTTGCTTTAACGGCAACCAAAACAGATCTGCCATCCAATCTGTGGTCGCGATTCTAAACGTGCGCTTTAACGTCGCAGGATTAAACTCATCACGCTCAGTTGCAATCCGTATTGATTCTAACGGCTCACCAATCGTTTTCCACAACTCGACGGCGTAAGGGGTTGGGCGAATCCCCCTTCCTTGTTTCACGAATAAAGGATCTTGCCAAGCGTGACGCATTCGAGAGACGGCGTTCGATACCGACGGTTGCGTCATCGACAATCGGTCTGCAGCCACAGTAATCGAGCTTTCCTGCATAATCGCATCAAAAATAACCATTAAATTCAGATCGACATTCGCCATCTTACTTGCCTAATTACACGAGGAGTTAGATGAATGAGTATCGATAAACTCATCATATTAATCAATGTATATTATACCAATCATCAATTAGACGATAAGTATCAAGTTGGGCAAAGTGAGTTCGACAAGCAGATTAACTCGCTGTTAGAAAAACAAATCAGATGACTCACTTATAAGGAAATACGATGAAAGCCGTGTATTTAGAAGAGTATGGAAGTGCGCAGAACCTAACCTTCGGCGATATAGCCAAACCCACTATCACACCAAATCAAGTGCTGATCAAAGTACAAGGCGCGGGGGTAAACCCTGTCGACTGGATGGTAAGAGAGGGATTCTTAGAGGCTACTGGTCAACATGAAATGCCACTCATTGTTGGCTGGGATGCAGCAGGTCAAGTTGTCGAAAAAGGCAGCAATGTAAGCAACCTTAAACTTGGGGAGCAGGTCTATGTATATGCGCCCATTTCTGAACAAGGCGCCTACGCCGAATACCTAGCTGTCGATAGTGATTTAGTAGCAAGTGCGCCCAAGTCTCTCGACATCGTGACCGCAGCAGCTGTGCCATTGGCCGCAACAACAGCATGGCAAGCACTTGTTGAAGGCTGCCAACTCAAAGCAGGTCAACGTGTCCTTATTCACAATGCATCCGGAGGTGTTGGTAGCTTTGCAGTTCAAATAGCGAAATCACTCGGCGCTTATGTTATCGGAACAGCATCAGCCAGCAACAAAGCCTACTTAACGGCTTTAGGGATCGATCAATTCATTGATTATCAAACTCAACGCTTTGAAGATCTGGTTGATGAGTTAGATGCTGTACTCGTCGCTGTAGGAGGTGATGGCATCGTGGAACGCTCACTCGAAGTGGTACGAAAAGGTGGCAACGTAGTCTCACTGTTAGATGACATTGAAAGCGTATTACCACTGCAACTAGGCGTAAACTTTCAACGTTGGTGGGTTTCACCCAATGCCAGAGATCTACAACGTATTGCCGCTTTAATTGATGATGGCGTAGTTAAAGTGAACATCCATAAGGTGTTCCCACTATCTAAAGCCGCTCAAGCACACGAGTTAAGCCAGTCGAAACGTGCTCGTGGCAAAATCGTATTGGAAGTTTCGCTGTAAACACTATCAAGGAAAGAGGATATAAAATGGCCATTAAACAAGCTTTTCGTAATAAGAACCTACCCGATATGATCAACGCGTTTAGTTGGGGGCTGAAACTAAGTGAATTCAGCGAAGTTTTCTTTGTCACAGGACATGCTGACTGTAACCCGGACTTTATTACTCAACACCCTGATGATCCTGTAGCTCAAACACGATTGATTTTAGACCAAATGAAGTCATTCATAGAAGAAGCTGGCTTTAGTATTAACGACATTGTCAGGACAGATTGGACATTTACCAACGAAGTAAACTCTGCACAATTCGAAGGCATTGCTCATGTCTGGGAAGAGTTTTTAGGCGATGTTGAAGTAAAACCAGCGACAGGCACGTTACGTTATGTTCAACGCTTAGGGATGCCAGATATGATGGTTGAATATGAGATGATGTTAGCCCGATAACTGCCGAGCTTTCCAATCCTAAGATTCAACCGTCTTACCCAAACGATAAAGGCTTAACCAAACAATAGATAAGTTTGATTATCGACTGAGATACTTTTAACTTCAGTGTTAAACACAGACTCTAGCTGTTCAGGCGTAAGAACTTGTTCTGCACTACCTGATGCTTGAAGTACGCCTTTGTCGAGCAGCAACACTTGGTCTGCATGTCTTAAGGTCCGGTTAAGATCGTGGTTTGCCATTATTACTGCGATGCCCTTATCTGCCACTCGTTCAATCAGTTTGTAGAGCAAAGCTTCTTGAGCAATATCCAATGGCGCCGCAGGTTCATCGAGGATCAGCAGCTTTGCGTAAGGATTAAGCGTCGGCCAAATTTGCAGGCACATTCCTGCCAAACGAACGCGCTGCCATTCACCACCAGACAAGGTTTGAATGGAACGATGAAGCTTGTCTGCTATGTTTAGCATCTGGCTTATTTCTTCCAAAGCTGCGTTGATTTCAGCATTGAGTCCCTGTGAGGAGCTTGGCAATGACAACGCAAGGTATTGGAACACTTCCAAATTGAAAGCGGGTCTTGCACTTTGGCACAAGTAAGCACGATGCAATGATAGGTCTTGCAGCGACAGTTCTGACAAATCCTGATCATCGATCTTTATATCGCCTTTGTAACCATCACCAATGCCAGATATCGCTTCGAGTAAGGTACTTTTACCGCTGCCATTGGGGCCAATAACATGAGTCACCTGTCCTTGCTTGAGTTCAAATGATAGCGGTAATAAACGAGCAACGACGCTCAGGCTCTTAATTTGAATCATGATTTTTAATTAACATCCAAATGAAGATAGGCGCACCGATACTGGTGGTCATCACACCCAAAGGCAATTCTGCAGAATCGAGTAAAGTACGCGCACAAATATCAGCAAACACCAACAAAGCAGCACCTGCAACAGCAGACAAAGGAAGCAGGTATTTGTTATCCGTACCAATCGCTAGACGCAGTAAGTGTGGCACAACCAAACCAACAAAGCTGATTACGCCGCCCAATGCGACTGCGCAGCCGACTAAAATAGATACAGCAAAGATTAACCGCCAACGCAATTTAGGCACATTCACGCCCAGTTGCGCAGCGTGTGTTTCACCTATCATCAGTTTATCTAGTTTACTGCCCTGTAAGCACAGCCAGATAATCACAGGGATCATCACTAACGTTAGCGAGTGTTGATACCAAGTCACGCCACCTAAGCTGCCCATCAGCCAGTACATCAATAGGCGAAGGCTGAGGTCATCACTAAAGTAGAAAGCCCATGTCACCATCGCGCCAGAAAGAATACCTAGCGCCACACCCACTAGCAATAATTTGGCCGTAGTCAGTCGCATCGTTTTGACCATGCTCACCAGAATAACGGTAAAACAGAGTGAGCCTAAAACGGCAGCGACCATGAAGAGTTCTGGTGTAGGAGCAAACGGCAAGAAGAACAGCACAACCACCATCGCCAAGCTTGCACCGCCAGAAATACCAAGCACACCTGGCTCTGCCAATACGTTACCCAATAAGACTTGTAAGCTTGCGCCAGATACAGCTAAACCTGCCCCGATGGCAATAGCCGCCAATAATCGAGGTAAGCGTAAATCAATCAGTAGTTTTTGTTCTAACGTGGACAAGGTGCCCAGAGGGGAAATGAAGAGATCGCCAACCATTAGGTAAATTGCACTCAGCGCGACAAGCAGTGCTGCCATCAGATAAATGGCTCGCGTCCATTTGCGCTGTTTTTGGTGAAGAAGTTGTTGGAAATCCATATCAAGCTACTTTGAAATTGTTCGCGTAACCTTACCTGTATCCCTAAATAAACTCAAGGCTCACACCGTAATGTGAACCTTGATATTTCAACCAGTTGAGCGGTTGTTTTAGTCGCTTAAACCCAGCTAGGTATTAATCGTACACAAGCTGACCGTGGTCGAATCGTGTTTCAACTTCGCACACCATTAAGGCCGCTCGTTGACCAATGGCCACGTTGCGATTTGGGAATACCACGGCTTCGTTTTCATTCTTCGCCATCAATGGCTTATCACCATCATGACCAAATACTTCACCGTGCTTGAACGCGGTAAAGTTCTCTACCGAATCAGAGAACATGAAATCAAAGTCATCGTGCAAACGCACAATAGTGCGGCTCACACGATACATGATAGTTCGCTTAGGCAGATGCTCAGGCTCAGCTTCAGCAATCAAGTTACGCATTGCCAAATCAAAAGCAGTGAGCTTATCAAGTTGGTTCTCACCAATTTTTGCGACCTGACCCAATTCCATTGTCAGTGCTTGCGCTTCAAAGTTTTCAGCGCTGTACCAACTGAAAGTGCTGGTTGGTGCATTCGACAGCAACACAGCTTCAACGTGGGCACTGTTGATGAAATCGAAAAGCTCTTTATTACGTACTTCGTGACGAACCTTAGGGCTCACCGCGAACGAGTAATGCTTAGATAAACGGATTGCGCAGTGCAGATCTAGATGCCAACGAGTGGCAGGTTCCGTTTCTTTGTAAAACTCAGTAACCAAGAGCTTCAAGTTCTTCGCGATATCCACTTCTCGATTGCTTTCGTGCTGTTTTTCATCAAACAGACGGTTCATATTCACATCAAGAAAACGCGTATGCGCATTGGTCGCTTCTGGGTGAGCAATGATGAACAAACATCTTGCTGTCACGACTTGGAAGCCTGTTTCAATATCCTCAATGAGCTTATCAATCAGCTCCATTGGTGAAGTTTCGTCGCCATGAACACCTGTTGAAAAGATGATGTTCTTGGTCTCAGAATTATACTCTGCGGGAATCACTTCCAATACACCGCGTTGATGAAGCTTAATTTGAACACCGTTACTCAGTACGGTCTGTCCTGCAACCACTTCTTGCTCAAGATCTAGGCTGTCAAAAAGAAATGATTGGCGAAAGAGGGTCTTCGTCATGCGCTACTCCTTAATTGCACGGCCGTATGTTAATAAATTGTACATAGAAATTGTGTTGCTAGGATCGCACTTATCAATAGAAACTCCGTTATCACTCACAAATACTACCCATATATTTTTGTATTACCTGCCGACTTTACTAACCGACATCTGTTCCAAATAACTTTACCTATTTAGAACAACTTTTGGTTATCTCTGTTTATATCAGCAAGATAAGAGCCGCGTAAGCTAACACAGCTCTTACCTACCATGAACAGATTGAGATCAATTAATCTTCCTGATCGAGCAATCTTTCAAATTCATCGATTTGAACTTTGACCATGTCGATGCTTTGTTGCCAAAAATCCGCTTGAGTCAGATCCATACCAAGGTGTTTTTGAACGACTTCTTCCGCCATCATGCTGCCCGTATCACGAAGCAAGGAAACGTAATCACCGTAGAATTGTTCGCCCTTAGCATCGCGCTGAGCGTAAACACCTTTACTGAACAGGTAACCGAACAGGTATGGGTAGTTGTAGAAGCTCACTTGAGAAATGCTGAAGTGCAGTTTGCTTGCCCAGAAGTAAGAGTCGGCTTCTGTCATTGCATCGCCATACCACTCCTTCCAAGTGGTTTCCATCAAGTCACACAGCTGCTGAACCGTTAGCTCACCTTTTTCACGCTGCTCGTAGAAGGCTTTCTCAAACTCGAAACGTACTGGAATGTTTACCATCAAAGCGAGTGAAGAAGAAAGCTCTTCCCACAACATTTCAAGTTTCTCATTGCGTGTTTGTGCTTGTTTTAACAAGTGGTCACGGACGATGTTTTCAGCAAAGATCGAAGCGGTTTCTGCTAGCGTCATTGGGTAGCGTGTTTGACACAACGGCATATCTTTCATCACCCAGTTGTGAAACGCGTGGCCTAGCTCGTGCGCCAATGTCATTAAGTCTGAGCGGCTACCACTCCATGTCATGAACACAAGCGGGGTGCGTGTCGCAGCAAACTTGGTGCAGTACGCACCTAGACGTTTGTTGGCTGCTGGAGCGGCATCAACCCAACCGTTCTCAACCATTAATGCAACAAAATCAGCCATCTCTGTATTGACTTCAGCGAAGGCGGTTTTAATCACTTCGATCGCTTCATCGAATGGGTAAACCTTAGATTCGCTGTCACCCAGCGGAGGCATCGCGGCTAAATGGTTCCAAGGCTTCATTTCATCGAGCCCGTGAACTCTTGCCATTAACAGACCTGCTTTCTGGCCTACTTCGCGATTTGCCTTTGCTACCGACATCATGGTGTCTAGCGTTTCAGGTACGATGCGGCTGGCGTGTAGGCTTGGATCAAGGAAATGCACGTCGCTTATTTTCGAGCGCTTTTTGTTCTCTGTCAGTCGCCAACCCGCAAGCGCATTTAGAATTGAAGCAAAAGACTCTTGGTGCGTCTTCATTGCGCCTTGGACTGCGCGCCATGCCGGTTCTTGTTTGTCGAATTCACTGCCGTACAACAAGCTCGCTGCTTGTGAAAAACCTAGGGCTTCGTCTTCACCGTCTAGCTTTAGCGATAGTTTCAAAGAACCGGTTAAGTTATCGTATAAACGACCCCATCCATCACGCCCATCAACCTTCATCGCAGCTAATAACTGCTCTTCAGCAACGCTAAGGCGGCTGCTCGATAGTTTGCGTGAGCTTTCAATAGCAAAGCGCTGCCCTGCTACATCGGCACTATCATGCTCTAATACGGCATTCACAAATTCAGGTTCTGCGTGAATTAACGTGTCTTCATAAGGACTGAATGCTTGAGACATTTCAGAGTTCAGCTTAGCTACACGGCCAAGCAGTGCTTTTGCTTCTGTGTGTGTCGCGTCGACCGATGCGTGACAGTTAGCAAAGGTATTGATTGTGCTAAGTAACGTGCCTGCCGCTTCTGAGGTCTGGATAGCGTTTTGCATTGCCAGAATGATGTGACGTTTTTCAACATGCAGGTACAACAGCTCAATACACTGTTGAATCAGTTCGATGTCTTGTTCGATTTTTGCATCATCAAGATCGCGATAAGCAATGCTTAAATCCCAACTTGGAGTTGTCATGACTAAATTCCTTTCACGTAGGTAGTAATACCAATCTGGTAGAGCGACTGTAAACGCTGCTTTATATTTCTAATTACTTTTAATATTTTTAGTAGATTGTTAATTCTTAAACTGTGTTTTTGAACACTCAGAGAACAGGCAGCCCTATCGCTTTAACGCTGATAAAGCTCTGCGCGAACTGAGTGACTTGAATATGGGTTATCGACGCATTCTCAATCGATAACTTCGAGTACAAGCTCGGGTTTTTCCAATCAATATCAAGGCAATGCGCTAATAACATTCGAATTACGCCACCATGAGTAACCAGCAATAGATTGTCACTTGGATCATTCAAAAGTTGCGACCAAGCTTGAGTTACTCTGTTATGGAAGCTCTGTAAACTTTCCGCGCCAGTCAGTTGATGGTTTGCGGGATCTTGCCAGAAGGTGTCTAACATCGTCCACTTGTCTTCAAGTTCATCAAATGCGACTCCGTCAACTTCACCAAAGTTCATTTCTTGGAAATCTGGTGCAACAGACAAAGGCACCGACATGCATTGTACATATAGGTTTGCCAAGTCACTGCATCGTCTTAATGGTGAGGTAATAACTCCATCGAAAGCGACATCGTACTGAGCCAACGCATCACAAATCCGCTGTTGAAGGTTTGGGTTAACCAACACGTCAGATAAACCATTCAGTGCAGCTTTCCCTTCAACCTTGCCATGTCGCAGTAGATAGATATTTTTGGTTGTTCCGTTGACCATGAGTGCGACCTAATCCTGAGTATCAAGCGATTGATTAGATGGTTTTAAGTGCAGTGGCAATCCTGCGGCTATCAACGTAACTCGTTCGACAACGCGAGCTAGCGCTTGGTTCATTCGCCCCGCATTGTCGACAAATAAGCGCGACACTTTACCCAGAGGTACCACACCTAAACCGACTTCGTTAGACACCATGATAATTTGCGCTGTGCTCTGCTCTACGCTTTGCACTAAAGCCTCAACCACGGCTTCAACCTGTTCATTGGTTGCGTCATCACCCAGTTCAAAGATGATGTTGTTCAACCACAATGTTAGACAGTCGATCAGCACCACATCATCTTGATCAAAAGACTGAATTTTTCCGGCTAACTCGACGGGCACTTCATGCTCAACCCAATGTTCGCCTCGACGTGCTTTATGATGAGCGATTCGCTCACGCATTTCATCGTCTAGATAGGTAGCGGTCGCAATGTAGTGCAGGCGTCCATTTGAACATGCTTCAAACGCACATAATGCTTGTCGCTCTGCAAAACTAGACTTACCAGAACGAGCTCCGCCCAATACCAGATGGCTGTTTCGCTGACTTGCTTGCTTAGCTTGATTAGCTTGAATAGTGTGATTCGTGTTTGTCATAGGACGCCGTTATAGAAAGCCATTGTAAAAAGCAGTTATGAATACAAGGTAAGTCAGCAACTCCATTAACTGTTGAGCCGCACCCAAGCAGTCGCCAGTAAAGCCACCAATTCGATCCGTTAACCACTTTTTGAAACCTGTTCTGAACAGATAGGCGACGACAGATAAAACCAAAGCGAACTCGAGACCAAACCACAAGCTTGGCAGCACACCAATAATTAGCAAAAAGACAAGCTCACCCTTGGTTTGTTTGTTGGCCAATGGCTTACTTTTACTGGTGTCCAAATCGCTGACATAAGGCATGTCGTAGATAAGGGAAGCCGCAATCGCACGGCTAAAGGTATAACTCGCGACGATAACCATAAACAGTCCAGTCATGCTCACGAGTTCATTCAATAAAACCCACTTACCCAGCAGAGCCATAACCAGAGCAGACGCGCCATAAGTGCCGATTCGGCTGTCTTTCATGATGGTTAAGCGGCGTTCCAATGTCATACCGCCACCAATGCCATCGGCCATATCGGTTAAGCCGTCTTCATGGAAAGCACCCGTCAGCATTAAGCTGAAACTCATCATCAAAAAGATCGCAATCGTACTCGGCAATACCGCATCGAGCAGTAAGAACAGACCGCCACACAATACGCCAAGCAACAAACCGACCGTAGAGAAATAACGACCCGAACGGTTCATTCGCTCTTCTGAATAGGGAGTGTTCTTCGGCATTGGCAAACGAGAAAAGAAGCCCATTGCCAACGAAAACAGATCCCATTGATAAGCAGAGCGATCTTTCAATGATCTTTTTGGTGCATCACTCATTAAACAGTGACTCCTGCACTTTCGAAGCTCGCCATGTTGTTATAGAACTCGGCTGCCGCACGAATAATTGGCATAGCTAACGCAGCACCTGTGCCCTCGCCTAATCTCAATCCAAGATCGAGCAATGGCTCAGCGTCTAGTAACTCTAGTAGGATTTTATGGCCTGACTCTTCTGAGCGATGAGCGAAGATCATATAATCACGGCAGTTCGGCTCAATTAAGGTCGCGACATACGCCGCAACCGACACGATAAAACCATCGACCAGTACAGGGGTTTTGTTTTGATAAGCGCCAAGGAAAGCACCGACCATTTGAACGATTTCATAACCGCCGACCTGAGCTAGTACCTCTTTAATATCTTTAACTTCTTTCGCATCTATGCCTTTGCAGCGAGCTACACCTTGCTCAACCACAGCCACTTTACGTGCTAGCTGTTCATTGTTGATGCCAGTGCCTAGGCCAACACATTCAACGGCAGTACGGTTTGCTAGTGCACTTAAAATCGCTGAAGCGCTGCTAGTATTGCCGATGCCCATTTCACCAAACATGATGATATTGGTGCCATTCGAAATGGTTCTAGATACAAGCTCTGTACCCAGTTCAATCCCACGTTCAACCGTTTCTAAACTCATTGCCGCTTCGTTGGCAAAGTTATTGGTTCGCGTACCTAAGCGCTGAGAGATCAACATGTCGCTGTCAGATTCAACAGGCAACAAAATCCCAGTATCCACCACCGTAATATCGATGTTGTTCACCGCACAAAAGCAATTAATCGCTGCGCCGCCGCTTAAGAAATTCAACACCATCTGCTGTGTGACGGCACTTGGGGCAATACTCACGCCTTCATCAGCAATTCGATGTGTTCCACCGCAGCTTCTTTGCCTTGGCTCTGAATCAATGCCAATTGATGCGCGACTTTTTCTAGTAAGCCAAGCGCACCGAGTGGCTTGGTTTTTTGGTCGATGCGATGTTGGATGGACTGTGAGTATTTTGTCTCTAACATAGTTTTTAAAACGCTTATTTTAGGTACGTTGATTTAGGGGCTGCTACTTAGGGATTATTACTTAGGGCGAGCGACAGAGAACACATTGGAAAGCGTCGCGTATTCACCGCCACCCAATCGAGACAAAGGATCAAGTGCTAACGCATCAACCTTAAGACGCTCACTCTCTTTATCAATCACATCTTCGGAGATGTACACGGTTTCGACTTGAGCAAAGATGAGGCTTTGTGGCACCTCTCCAACTTCTTTTACTTCGTACAAGGTGCAGCCAAAAGCGACCGCGCACTCTTTTACTCTTGGTAAAGAAAAGCCTTCAAATTCAACCAGCTCAATATTATTAGCGGTTACTTCAGAATCACCGTGATCGAGTGTTGCTGCAGTCGCCGTCATTGTTTCTGCAGAACTTGAAGAAGCAATGTGGATTACCAGCTTACCCGTTTCAAGGGCATTACGGGTGGTATCTTTGATTTCGCCCGATGGCTTCTTCCCAACCGATAACATCAGTAGCGGCGGATTGCTGGAAACAGGCGTGAAATAAGAGAAAGGCGCTAGGTTGTACTCTTGATCAGAAGATTCCGTCAATGCCCACGCAATAGGGCGAGGAACAACGGTTTGTGTCATCAGGTGATAAATCTGAGTGGGAGCAAGAGTATCAAGCTTGAGGTTCATAGCACGTCCTTGGTCTATGTGAATTACGACTCAGTTTACGTGTTAAGCAATGCCGTATCTATGCCTAATCAACAGAAACCGTAGAGAGTGTTCTTAATTTAAACAGATCCCACTGTTTTTTTCTCAAATTAACAATCAAATTGACGAACCCTAAAACACCGACAATACTGGTAATAGATTTATCAATAAGTTACGTTTTGGCATCGTTTATGCTCTATATAAAACAACTTATTAAACCCTCTCCGTTGATAAGTTAAGTAAGCAACTTGTCGGTCTCTCTCCATCGAGAAGTTAGCAACAAAGCAAGTTCAGTAAGACGGTAACAAAAAGTGACTCCCCTCACTTAGTAAAAAACAAAGATTTAGGAGGTGAAATGTTCGCAAACCAAAGCAAAAGGAAACCAATTAAATCGAGTAAAAAAGCAAGTAAGAAAGTGAAGAAAATCCCACTATCCTTCACATGATTATGACAAGCCCGTTGCCCAGCGGGCTTTGTTATATCTGGCACTACACTAATATTGAACATTAGATTTTAGACCACCAGCCCCGTTTTAACTTATTGTTAGACTTCCATCCTATCAACCTATCAACCTATCAACCACGCAACTGACCACTCGTTGTTCAAAAGTTTTATTCGCTTAAAATTCAAACACTGTTTATATTAAACAAGCACTTGCAAAGGGTTAAGGATAGCTATGAGTATTTCAGGAGACAAAGCATCGGTCATTGTTGCAGGGGCAACAGGTCTGATAGGTTCACACGTTCTGGATTTGCTTATTGATGAGCCCGCGGTCGAGCATATCTATGCTTTGTCCCGAAGAGCACTAGATTCTCAGTTTAACTCCAGCAAACTCCACACGCTCATTCATAGTGATCTACAAGTAACAAGCTGGGACGATACCAAAGCGACGCCCAACTTAGGTATTATCTGCCTAGGTACTACCAAGAAAAAAGCGGGTTCCAAAGAAGCATTACGTAAAGTCGATGTTGAATTGGTCAGCCAAGTGGCACAGTCGATGAAGTTTATTGGAGTAGAAAGACTTGCTGTGGTTTCAAGCTATGGTGCATCACCAACATCCTATTCTCATTACCTAAAATGCAAAGGTCAGATGGAACAGAATTTGATGCGTATCGGCTTCAAACAGCTGTTTATTGCTCGTCCTGGCCCTCTTGTTGGCGAAAGAGCTCAACCACGAGCCGACGAAAAACTCCTACAAAGTCTCTTCCCTCTGTTGTCACCATTTATGATTGGTAAATATAAAAACCTGCGCCCTATTCAGTCAAAAGACGTGGCACAAGCCATGCTGTTCCGATTATTCGAAAATAATTTCCAAAATGTAGAAATTTACTCGTCAAGTGACATGCTCAATTTATTGGCAAAATATCGCTAAAAAGCTCATCTATTCACCAAAATGTTGGATATCCATTCATCCCATTGAGTGGATATTACTAATTGTTCTAATCAATTACTTTTCTTTATTTTACGTTTTGTAACAGAACGTTATCTTAGCTAACAGTACTTAAGCCTATATATCTAGGTCACCCATCAATCTGAAGTAATTCATAAGGACATTAAATGTCATTCCCAACTATCGCTGCCTTAGCGGTATTCATTGGTATTCTATTTTTTCTCTACGGACAGCAGAAAAAAGAAAACACACTTTCTCGCCTTGTTCTATTAGGTTTAGTTTTTGGTAGCGCATTCGGCCTAGGCTTACAGCTGCTATTTGGCGAAGGCAACCCGGTCATCAAAGAAACGTTGGATTGGGTAAATGTTGTTGGCAGTGGCTATGTTGGCCTACTAAAAATGGTGATCATGCCATTAGTATTGGTTTCAATGATTGCTGCCGTGGTGAAGCTTGAGAAAGGCGGTTCACTGGGCAAAATTTCTGGCATCACTATTTCAGTATTACTGGCAACAACGGCGATCTCTGCGATTGTGGGTATTGCAGTAGCTCAAGCATTCGGTCTTTCGGCAGAAGGCTTAACAGAAGGTGCTCGTGAAACGGCTCGTATTGCAACACTAGAAAGCCGCATGGGAAGTGTGTCTGACCTAACGATTCCACAAATGCTGGTTAGCTTCATTCCAACTAACCCGTTTGCAGATCTAACCGGTGCTCGCTCTACTTCAATCATCGCGGTGGTTATCTTCGGTGTGCTTACAGGTATTGCTGCTCGTAAAGTAATGGCTGAAAAAGAAGAGCTAGAGTCACCAATTCGCACTTTCGTTGAAGCGGCTCAATCTATCGTAATGCGCTTAGTTAAGATGATTATGGCACTAACGCCATACGGCATCGCTGCGTTAATGGCGAAAGTTGTCGCAACATCAAGTGCTTCAGACATCCTAAGCCTACTGGGTTTCATTGTTGCTTCTTACGTCGCAATCATCCTGATGTTTGTTGTTCACGGTGTGTTGGTCTCTTTTGTTGGCGTAAACCCAAAAGAATACTTCCAAAAAATCTGGCCTGTACTGACATTTGCTTTCACCTCACGCAGTTCTGCAGCAACGATTCCACTGAACGTAGAAGCTCAAATTACTAAACTAAACGTGCCACCAGCGATCGCTAACTTGTCTGCAACTTTCGGTGCGACAATTGGCCAGAACGGCTGCGCGGGTATCTACCCTGCAATGCTAGCCGTCATGGTTGCGCCAACCGTGGGCATCGACCCAATGGACATCAACTTCATTCTGTCTTTGATTGCTATTATTACAGTGAGCTCATTCGGTATCGCGGGTGTGGGTGGCGGTGCAACTTTCGCAGCGCTTATCGTACTGCCCGCTATGGGTCTTCCAGTGACTATCGCAGCTCTGCTTATCTCTATCGAACCACTTATCGATATGGCACGTACTGCGCTTAACGTATCAGGTGCAATGACAGCCGGTACGATTACAAGTCGTATACTGGGTAAGAAAGAACAAAAAGAGTTGGAACAAGCGAACGCTTAATTCGACTTCCTTATCGAAGAGCGATTAAAGCTCTTGGTATAAGTAAGCAAAATAACCGATGCAAATGCATCGGTTTTTTATTATCTGTCTTTTATCAGAGTGACTTTGTAAACGGCAGAACTTAAAGCACCAGCTGAATTACTTTCTCAGCTAATGCTTCATCGTCGTCTTCACTCAACCCACTGATACCAATCGCCCCAATCACCTGCCCTTGATGTTGAATAGGTACACCACCTTTAAAACCAGTGATTTTCGGGTCTGTCCAATAGCTTAAGTCTTTACCTGTCGCTTTCGCCCATGCACCTAAGTTGCCACTCGGTTGTCTATCTCGTGCTGAGGTATAGGCTTTGTTTTGAGCTAACAAACCGGCTTGCACGCTGACGTTATCCATTCGGGAAAACGAAAGCAGTTCACCATGCGTATCACACACGCTCACCGCAATTGCTTGGTTGTTATGCCCTGCAATATCGAGCGCACTGTACACGAGTTGTTGTACTATTTTTTGATTCAACATATCCATCCCTTATGGCAATGCCTGACCACGTGAATACACGTATAAGTTGTACCACTCTTCGCAACTTAAGGTGATTTGCGTCGCTGCTGCAGAGGCTTTGATTCGATGTAGATTAGTTGTGCCAATAACGGGCTGAATACTTGCAGGGTGACGAAGTAAAAACGCCAGCACAATCGCTTCACTTTCAACGCCATATTGATTTGCTAACTGAGCCACGTAGTGCGCTGTCTTTTTCACGTTTTCATGTTCTGAATACAAACCTTGCTCTGCAAAACGACCTTGCGCCAAGCAGCCCCAGGCTTGCAATTGAATCCCATTCATTTGGCAATGCTCTAGTGTGCCTGCCGTGAAGTCCGATTGATGGTGACCTTGAGAGTTGACCATTACCCCATCATTCAACCAATCAAGCTTTGCCAAGCTCATTTCAATTTGATTCGCGACAATAGGCTGACCTAACGCAGATTGCAGATACTGGATTTGGTGACTGTTCATGTTCGACACACCAAAGAAGTCGACCTTACCTTGTGCTTTCAGGTTCTCTAGCGTTCTTGCCAATTCATCGAGCTCCATTAGCGGATCAGGACGATGCAGAAGTAACACGTCGAGCTTTTCCGTATTCAATCGATTCAGAATGCCTTCTACCGATTGACCTACCCAATCTGCCGAGAAATCATAACGGCCAACGTTCCCCTCACCTTCAAAGCGAATACCACACTTAGATTGAATGAACATTTGATCACGTAATTCAGGAGCTTGCTGTAACGCTTGACCAAAGGCTTGCTCAGCTTTGCTGAAAGTATAAATGTCAGCATGGTCGAACAGATTGATTCCCACCTCCAGTGCAGTGTCAATTACGCTGCGTGTTTGCACTATATCAGCCGCCGTTACTGGGTTGTCGTTCCAACCACCACCCAACCCCAGGGTGAGATCGTGAGCGTTTTTTAATCAAAATTATGATCGATTTGACGATCACA
>NZ_OSDX01000057.1:0-26540 GCF_900382755.1 Vibrio sp. Evd11 | reverse complement strand
CGGACTTTCAGTCCGTAATACTAACCCACCTACTTTAGTAGGTGGTTGTTAAGTTTTGAGCAGCAGGCTTAGAACGATTTCTAGATGGCTTATTACCAGACGGTTTGTTCGTCGAAGGTTTATTGCCAGAAGGTTTGTTAGACGCCGATTGGCTTGATGAACGGCCAGGGCCATAGCTACCACCGTAACCTGATTTCTTCGGCTTACCAGCACCGTTTTGGCCGCCTGAATTGGTGTTCTTCTCAGCGCCTCCAGCAGAATTACCGCGCTTGTAGTTGCTACCATTGTTTCTTACAGACTTATCATCACCAGCAACTGCAGAGTTGCTGTCAGAGCCTTTGTTACCTGAATTAGGCTTGTTCGTATTTGGCTTACGCTTGGGAGCAGAGCCTGAACCAGAAACATGACGCTTGTTCTTGCCTGCTGGTTTGTGTCCGCGAGCATTCTCACCAGAACGTTGACCATCAGAGTGTTCACGTGTCTTTTTCGGCTTCTTAGGCTTAATCGGACGTGAATCCAAACGAGATTCAGGCAGTTTGTTTACCGGTGCAAAACCTTCAAGTTCACGGCGCTCCAGGACTTGCTGAATAAGGCGCTCAATACCAAATAGCTCACCCACTTCATCAGCACATACCAATGAAATTGCTTTACCCACTTCACCAGCACGGCCAGTACGACCAATACGGTGAACGTAATCTTCTGATACGTTTGGAAGGTCGAAGTTCACTACTTGAGGCAGTTGCGGAATATCGATACCACGCGCTGCAATATCTGTTGCCACTAATACTCGTACTTTACCCGTTTTGAAGTTCTCTAGGGCTTTAGTACGCGCGCCTTGGCTCTTGTTGCCATGAATAGGTGCCGCAGAGATGCCTTGCTCATCAAGGAAGTGAGAAAGCTTGTTCGCACCGTGTTTCGTTTTGCTGAACACGAGCACTTGTCGCCAATCATTATCTTTGATCAGCTTAGCGAGCATTGGTGCTTTTTTCTTTTTATCTACTGGATAAATGCTCTGTTCAACAGTTGGTGCCGTTGAGTTTGCAGGGCTTACTGAGATTTCAACTGGGTTGTTTACTAAGCCTTTAGCCAAACCACGAATATCATCAGAGAACGTTGCTGAGAACAGTAGGTTCTGACGTTTTTTAGGCAAGAAAGCCAAGATCTTACGGATGTCGCGAATGAAACCCATGTCTAGCATGCGGTCAGCTTCATCTAACACAAGGATCTCTAGCTGATCAAAACGCACTGCATTTTGATTGTATAGGTCAAGTAGGCGACCCGGTGTTGCCACCAGTACATCACTACCTTTACGCAGTTTTTGCATCTGAGGATTAATTTTCACGCCACCAAACACAACCGTAGAAGTCAAAGGTAGATTGATACCATACTTAACTACGCTGCCATTCACTTGCGCAGCAAGCTCACGAGTCGGTGTTAGTACTAACGCGCGAACTTGATTCTGACGTACGCGAGGACCTTTTGATAACATTTCAAGAATAGGTAGCGTGAAGCCAGCAGTTTTACCTGTACCTGTTTGAGCAGCGGCCATTACATCTTTGCCCGTTAGGACAGCTGGTACGGCTTTCTCTTGGATTGGTGATGGCTTATCGTAACCTTGTGCTTCAATAGCTTTAAGGATCGGTTCAGAAAGGCCAAGGGAGGTAAAACTCATAGATTATTTTCTCAGTTGAATAACATTTAGTATGAGCAACGCGCAGAAAGAAGTCGTTGCTACAGCTTTCGCTCATCAATAGAATTGATAAGGAGCAAAGCGCGGTATTCTGAGGCTTTTCCCCACATTCAGCAACTAAATTCTAATCACAGTTCTAATTCAACCTACATAACTTGTCGCTTCTGTTCGTACATTTTTTCATCAGCTGCTTTCAAGAGCGCATCGACATCATCGTAGTTATTGTCATGAATAACCCAACCAACACTAATTCTAAGGTAAATTGAGTGTGTCTCGTAGACAACTGGCGTCGTACATATCGCCTTTCGAAGTTTAGCCACAATCGACGATACATGTTGATCATCGATGATGCGTGGCAACAAGACTAAGAACTCGTCCCCTCCTATTCTTGCGACGATATCTGAAACACGCAGCTCACTTCTTATGCGGTTAGCACACTCGATCAGTACCTGATCGCCTGCCGCGTGACCATAAGTGTCATTTATTGCTTTAAACCCATCGAGATCGATATTTACAACCGCAAAGGTTCTCGCTCTCTGCTTTTGAGTCGTGGTAAATGCCTGCCGAAGGCTGTACATGAAGTATCGACGATTCGGTAGCATGGTAAGCTCATCATGCATAGAGCGGCTGTCTGCAATGCGGTACAGACGATAAATAGTAAAGAATGCAACCGCTAACACAAGCATGATGGAGTAACCCACCAGCCTAACCCCGTGTATTCGATACCAAGGCACATCCATCAACACATGTTCGTTCCCTGATAGCGCTAAGAACCACCCTCCATAAGGGAAGTTAACTTGCTCAGTGGCAAACGCATTAGCAAATACGTGTTGTTCACCATAGAAAATAGGGCCATCTTTGCCTGAACTATTCGCACCACGAATCGCAAGTTCGTACTTGTTCTCGATTTTCCCAATTCCGACATCTTCAAACAGTTCAGCTAAGTCAATAGCAGCGCTAGATACACCCCAATAGTCTTGATTAAAAGGCGGGTCTCGAAAGATAGGAGTTCGCGTGATGAGGGCTTGGCCACCTTGAAGCAATTCAAAAGGCCCTGCAATAAAAGTGTTGCCAATATTTCGAGCTATCTCAACAGATTCCCATTGGTTTGGATAATCACGATAATTAGTACCGAGAATCTGCTCATTACCTTCCATTGGGTAAACGAAATTAAGAATGTCATCTTTGGCGAGCCCGATAATTCGAATGTGAAATCCATCTCGAATGATGTTTTCGGCTATTTTGTCCCAGCTTTTCATATCGCTTTCTGGGTTTATCGTCACAAGCGTGGAGAAATTATTGAGGATATACATATCCGATACGATAGCGGCTTCTATACGAGATCGAATGATGGAAAGCTGCTTTTTTGCCTCAGAATATGATTCATTTTTGAGGAAAGTTAATTGCTTGGCGTGAAAAACCTCTATGGCTGTCACGACAACCAAGAACAACAACAAAGATAATAATTTGGCAGGCCACTGCTTACTCGAACCACTTGGCATTTACGAACCTCTAACACATTTGTTCTGTCTACTGCCTTGAATCGGCTCATTTCTGGCTAATTCTTTCAGTATGCCGACAAGCTATTAAAAATCCACACTTTGCGTCGGGTCTCATTTCATTATTGAGCGATTCATCACTTCATAGTTAGTTAACTACACTGATTATTAAATCAAAAAGCCTTAATGAACCTTATAAAGCTTACATTGTATTGACCCAAACCTTACACTGAAGGATTCATCAGTGTTATTTTATACTTACGATCAATCAGCTCTTGGTACCTTACGAACATGAAGCTAAAAACGCTAACTCTGTGCACATTGTTATCAGCCTCCGCTACAGTTGCGGTCCACGCACAAGCTACTTCTGATACGCAAACGGCTTTTGACACACAACAGAGTGTTAACATACAAGAGAACAAACAAGCAACAAGCGTACCAAGTGTTCAATCACAAGCTGATGATCTCAACTCTCAAGAACAATCTTTTAAACAGTCTGCCGATCTGATACGCACAACCTACGAAAGCCAACTTTACACTCTGGCTGCATTTAAAGAGGGTCACTATGGTTTACGTATGTATCGACAAACATTAGACGATAAGTATTCCGCCGCCGTATGGAGCGACATGGCACGTGTTGCTAGTAAGCTTAGCGGCCTGTCGAATGACGTTCAAACCATGGAACAAATCGTACTCTACTCAGAAAAGCGCGTAGCTTCGTATGTGGGCGACAACGATGAACGCAGTGTGCGCCGTTACAACATCACCAAGCACATGCCAGAATACCTTTATCTCGGTGTTGACCTACTCGGCTCTATGGCGCGAGCCAATGAATACGGTTTAGAGCACAAGAACGATGCCAAACTTCGTGAGATTATTCGTCGTTACGACTTTTCACGATACGTGACCAATGAAGATATGGTGAAAGCGTGGGCAGCCCAACTCGCTAATCAAGTTTACTGGCTACGCCAATTGGGTGAGCAAGATGTGGTTGATGAGTTTGTCGAAACCTTCAAAAAAGCCTACCCAGATTCGCAAGACAGGAAGCTTTCAAGTCAGCAATATGGCAATAAAATCTATGGCATGACACATGTGATCTTTGGTGATTCAGAATATTACCAACATCAAGTAAGCGAACAAGAACACCAATGGATCTACGATTACTTCAGAGAGAACATTGATACCATTCTGCTGCGCGCTAAAGAAGATGTGATTGCAGAGGTTGGATTAACCTTCTTATTAGCTGGCTTAGAAGATGACCCTGTTGTCGAAAAAACACAACTCGCTATCCAAGCTTCTATCGACAAAGAACATGGCATGATCCCTTCTATCACAGGCGATTTTGACCTTGAGTACGGCGAACACCGCAACGTGTTGGCGATCATGTTACTCGATTGGCAACAAGTAAACGAAGCACCGACGTTAAAAGGCAATCCTAAAGTGTTTACTACGATTCCATATGGGCTAATTGAAAACCAACCATTGAGTAAATAGAAACTCCAGAGTTCATCTATAAAACCCAAAAAGCCGCAAACCTCTCAAGGTCTGCGGCTTTTTCACTCTTACCACATCAACGCTTCATTCTGGCTTAGGTTTAAGTTCAGGGGCAGACTTTGTTCATCACTATCGTGAAATCCCCTTCTGCGTATCCTTCTATCAAGGAAACATCGTCACAGAGTGTTTTACAGAATCGATAGACGCCCTGAGGATGGTAACTCATTAAGGTATTTCGTGATGGATAATAACTTGAGTTCAGCAGATTGAAGATCACCGTATGATTCGCAAGATCAAACATGCGAGTGATCATATCAGTAAGGTAATCTGAATCACGTGAGTTGTAATTGAGCGAACCACTGGCGATAACCACATCGTGTGCTTCGAGGCTCATCTTACTCATGTCACCCGATAAAAACTGGCAGCGTTGTTCTGTGTAGTTTTGCTTGGCCTTTTTTAGGAAGTCTGCGTGTTGATCAACGCCGGTGTACGATTGAATTCGATAGATACTGTCGAGCAGTTCAAACAGCTCACCATAGCCACAACCCAAATCTAAGACACTCTTCCTTTCGAAGTCAGCCGAACGAGCGATCACTTCAAAGCGACACAATTGACTCTCTTCGCTCGTCCAACCTAGAGCTTTAGCCTTGTCACCATTCGAGCGGTTAGTCTGTTTTCGATGGTACCAATACACCTTAAAACGATCACGCCAGTGCATTACGTAAAGTCCACCTGAACTTTTCGACCACCAGCGTGTTCTTGATTGTGGTATTGCCAATCATATTGTGCGAGTAGCCTTTCTGTTAACTCTAAGCCGAGGCCAAAACCTAATTCATTATCTTCGATTGAGCCATCCGTATTGCAATTAACAATAACGACTCTTGAACCCTTTTGGACTATATCCACAGTGCCATTCCCTGTGTGCTGATAGGCGTTCCGAATCAAATTGGTCAGCACAATGCGTGTTAGGCCGGCTGGTAGCTGATATTGTGATTCATCACTCTCTAAGCTAACCGTAACTGGTTTCCCATTGAGTAAGTAGGTCAAGTCGTGGTTTATCTGTTGCAACATATCGCCAAGATGAATGTTATCAAGAGGCAGGTCTTTGTCTTGTTGTCGAGTAAGCCATAATAAGGTTTCCGTCAAATCTGTCATGGTAAAGCCCGCACGCTTGATTCGGTCGACAACTTCTAATTGCTTTTCCGGACTCTTACCCTTTTGAATCAGCTTCTCTAACAGTTCACTATTGGTTCTTGTGACTGCAATGGGCGTTCGTAGCTCATGGCTCGCGTAACCCAGAAATTTCTGCTCTCGCTCTAAGCTGCTTTGAACCGAACTCAAGCTATCACGAATGATACTAGCCAAGGTGTTCAACTCACTAAAATGAAAATCTGGAGTGGGTTCATTGAGGTTATCTTTATCTAACGACTTAGCCCAATTCTTTAACTGTTCAACAGGCGATGCCACTTTACGTAATATCAACACTAAAATAGCGAAAAACAGGACAATCGCAGCTAACGCCGTCAGAAAAATTGTCACAAAATGAGGCAGTGCTTTGTCTTCTAAGAAGTGGTCTTGTTTTTGGTCAAACACAGCCGAAACGTAGCGCACTTCATCTCCTTTCATCACTTTCATGACAAAGTAACCTTCTTTTGGCGGTGCAAAGACTGACTTACCAAGAACCTTTTTTGAGATGACATTTAACTCAACGTTACTCTGTTCAATATAAGTTTGAATGCCTTGTGGTAAATCGCCCCATTGCGTTGCAACCGTAAACTCTTGATTGGTCACAGGCTTGCCCGGCTTGACAACATCTTGTTGAGCTTGAGCAATCATAGAGCCACGCATAGCTACGTCCATACCTGAAATAAAGTAATTTATACTCAATGCTGATAGAACCAAAATCGTCGTTACGCCCGTAACCAAAATCGCCAGCAAAACGTAGATTCTTAAACTTGGTCTAATCTTCATCCTTCTGGTAACTCCTTAATCGCAAACCCTTTGCCCGCAATGGTATGCAGCAGTTTATTGGCTTGTTCAGCATCCACTTGTTTACGTAAATTGAAGATATGCACTTTTAAGCTATTGCTGTCTGGTTGGTCATCGCCCCACACGCCCTGCATGATGGTTTCTCGTGATACCGGATTGGGACTAGAACGCATCAGGATTTCTAATATTTTCAGAGCCGTAGGTGAGAGTTTTAGGGGAGTATTCGCTCGAAACGCTTGATGTTGTTTCAGATCGACTTCTAGATCGCTCACCGATAAACGACTCACCTGACCACTGCGACGTTTTGCCAGAACTAGAGAGCGAACAATCAGCTCTTCCATTGCAAAGGGCTTCACCAAGTAATCATCAGCCCCTTTTGAAAAACCGGTCAGCTTATCATCGAGGGTGTCTCGTGCTGTGAGCATCAATACTGGCGTATCAATACCTTGTGCTCTGAGATTCTCACACACTTGCAATCCGTTCATTTTTGGCAAGTTAAGGTCGAGGATCACTGCGTCATATCGATTACTCTCGATTAAGTTGAGCCCTGCTAATCCATTAGCAGCATGATCACATTGGATGTCTTCTAAATCGAAGTAATCAATAACAGCAGTGGCTAAATCAAGGTCGTCTTCAACCAAAAGTAATTGAAGCTTATCTGTGAGTTTATTGGTGACGGATTCTGCCATCATGACGACCTCTATTGTTAATTGTATTGTGGCTGGTAATGCGCGCTTCTGTAATGCGCTAGCCTATAGAGCCTTAACTGTAATGAACCTAGACCGCGGTTGCTGAGCCTCACTCAGCAATCATCAACCTAGATATCATTAGCTTAGCCATTATTAAGCCGTTTGCTCAACGCCTTTGACTCGATTCGATACTTTAAGGATAAGCGACTTAATCTCACACTGAATCATCAATAACGATGGAGTAAGAATCAGCGTAATGAAGGTCGCAAACAAAATACCGTAGCCTAGCGCCGCCGCCGCTGGAATCAGGAACTGAGCCTGTAAAGACGTTTCACTTAATAATGGCGTCAAACCTGCGAACGTTGTTACCGATGTGAGTAGTACGGCTCTTAGTCGACCAGAACACGCTTCAACAATCGCATCGTGAACCGACTTACCCTGCTCTTTGATTAGCTCGTTAAAACGAGAAACCAACAACAAGCTGTCATTCACTACCACACCGCTCAACGCTAGAATACCGTTTAACGATAGGATACTGATTGTTAAGTCATTCCACCAGTGCCCTAAGATTGCGCCAACAATACCAAATGGAATCGCCGTCATGATGATCATTGGCTGTATATAAGACTTCAGCGGGATAGCAAGCAGTGTGTAAATAGCGATCATCGCGAGCACAAACATACTCATCATGGAACTGGCTGTCTCTTCTTGCTCTTCCGTTTCGCCTGCAAAGTCGACCGTTAACCCTGGGTATTGCGCTTCTAAATTAGGTACTAAATCCTGTTGTAATTGATGCACAAGTTCAGCAGGAGCCACTAAGTCTTTATCTAATACCGCGCTGATGTAAACCGCGCGCTGACTATCAATACGAGTAATCTCTGATACTTGGTAATCTGAATGTACTTCGGCAACCGAACTCAAAGGCACAACCGTACCATCGTTGGCTCTCACGCTAGACTGCTTAATGTCAGCAATGGTTTGACGATCGGACTCTGGGTATCGAACTCGAACTTTCACCTCATCTTTACCGCGTTGGAACTGCTGAACAATGTCGCCACCAAACGCTTGTAACACTTGTTGTGAAAGGCTTGCCGTGTCAAAACCTAATGCGCGACCTTGTTGTGTTAATTCAAAGCGATACTGAGGTTCACCAAGGTCCAAGTTGTGGTCAATGCCACTCACACCATCAATGGTTTGCAGTTTAGCTAAGAACTCATTGCCCGCAGCCGTTACTGATTCTTCATTCCACGCTTTCAGTTCAACTTTGAAGTTGTCGACCATCTCCATTTTAGACAAGACTTTAAGCTTCTTAACGCCCTCCATTTGGCCAACGTTTTCTTCCCACAAATCTGCAAATTCATTGGATGTGTAAACACTGTTGCTGTCGAGCTCAATTCTTACTTGACCCGAATCATCGGCATCAGCGATAACTTGAAGGCTAAGCAGTTCAGATGGTTCACCTTGAGCACCGTATTGCGCTCTCAGAGTTTCATCCGATTTTGCTGCCGCAGCTTCAAGCACCAACAAGTTTTGTTGTGTTTGACCAAAGCTCGCGTCGTTTTGCATCGACATATCAGCAGTTACCGTATCGCCCGGCATATCAGGGAAGAAAGCCACACGAACCGCACCCGTCATTGGCAACCCAGCAACCAAAATAAGCAGTGATAAGAAAACCATCACTACGGCATAACGCAGTTTCAGCGCCCATTCAATCACAGGGCAGTAGATGCGCTTATTAAACCAACCTAACCCAGCATCTGCAGCATGTTGAACACGAGCCCACAGCCCCTTCTTCTCACTGCGCTTAGTGTTAATGTGTGCAAGGTGTGATGGCAGAATGAACTTAGATTCAACTAAAGACAGCAACAAACAGATAGTCACAACCGTGCCGAATTGAGCGTAAATCTGCCCCATTTTGCCTTCAACATTAGCGAGTGCTAAGAAGGCAACAACCGTCGTTAACACACCAAATATGGTCGGTGATGCCACTTTCATGGTGCCTCGAACCGTACTGCCTATCGAGTCCCCCTCTTCCTTACGCGTGGAGTAAATGCTTTCCCCGACGACCACCGCATCATCGACGACTATTCCAAGCGCCATGATGAAACCAAAGGTGGTCATTTCATTGATGGTTAGCCCCATAAAGGTGTCAGTCATGAAGAACATGGTGCCAAAGAATACGAACGGTAAACCCGTTGCTACCCAGAAAGCGACACGCACGTTTAGGAATACCGCTAACACGATGAATACCAGAGCAATACCCGTTAACGCATTCTTCACCAATAGGCTCAAGCGATCTTTGATCATGGTACTTTTGTCGTACCAAGTTTCGATTTCGACATCGCTAGGTAGCATGTTGCTGTTTTCCCAGCGATCTACCACTTGTTGAGCCTGTTCAACGATGCTGACGACGTCTCCGTATTCATCCATCACGATTTGAATCGCCATCGCATTCTGTTGGTTATAACGAGAAAGCATGAAAGTATCGTCGGCAAACATGTCTTCAACGTTGGCAATGTCACCCAGTGTAATTTGGGTACCATCAGTCGTCGTCATCACCGGAATCGCGTTGAAATCTTGGATCTCGTACGCCTGCTCAGACACCTTCAAACGAACTGTTTTTTCGCCATTACGAAGGCTCGTCGAAATAGCCGAAGAAGATTCCGCATTGATCGCTTCAGAGACGTCTGTCAGGGTTAATCCATAAGCTTGAAGTTTATTCTCATCAACCTCGACCGAGATCATTGGATCGGCTTTAGCCTTAATCTCTAAGTCACGAATCGCCGATTGGCTCAGTAAATCCGACTTAAGTTGCTCGGCTAAGCTCTGTAAAGTTGCTCGATCTGCATCCCCATAAAGCTGTACCCATAAGGCGTGGTCTTGCATGCGAGCCTTATCAATCACAGGATTGTCAGCGCCCGCAGGCAGGTTATTGATAGCATCAACCTTAGTTTTAACGTCGGTTAACAGGGTATCAAGATCATAGGTGCTCGTTTTCTCAATCGAGACGTGGCTGCCGTTCGCATCAGAAGTAGACGTAATTCGCTTAATACCCGGCACAGTTTCTAACGCATCTTCTATCTTGATCGCCAAACCTTCTTCTGCTTGAACTGGGTCACCACTGTCATAAGTAACTGAAACTGTGACAACATCGGGTTCAAGACTTGGGAAGGCCTCTTTACGTAACGTGTTAAGCGATAACACGCCAATAATGATCACGCCCACTAACAATAAGTTCGCTGCCACAGAGTTGTTAGCAAACCATGCAATAGCGCCTGTATGCTGCTTGTTTGACATGATTAACCCTCCGCCTTAGCCAGAACGACCATGCCTGCTTTAAAACTGCTTAACGGACGCTTTACCACTTGCATACTGTCGCCAATTTCCACGTTCAGTTTGGTAGGATCGATGTAAATCAAACCGCCCTTTTCAAACTCAACATCCGCGTTGGATTTAGAGAGCTGACTGTTATTATCTACGAACCATAGGTCGCCTTGCTGAGAAAGAGCTGAAGCCGGAAGCTCCCACAATTGAGTGAGTTGCTTGCCCGAAATAGTGGCTTGCACGAACGTGCCTGGATAAAGATCTTTCTCTTGCTCCAAAGGGTTATCGACTTTTACGATCAGTGAACGCTGACGCGTGTCTTGTTGTAAGTGCTGCTCTACTCGCTCGACATAGCCTTGCCACTGGTATTGGCCATCAGAACTCGACAGAGTTACTGGCCACGGCTGCTCTTTCAATTGCGTGTTATCGCTGTTGGGTAGGCTCAACCATTGGTTTTCAGAAAGAGGAACAGAAACTTCAACCTCGTCGATGCTGTATAACGTAGCGATCTGTGCGCCCGTTTGTGCGTAGCTTCCCGGTTGAACATCACGACTCACGACCAACGAATCAAAAGGGGCAACCAAGGTTGTTTTTTCGAGGTCTTGTTGAGCCTTGACCAATTCAAGCTTGGCGTTCTCTAGAGCTGCTGTTACTTGTGCCAGTTGTGGCTCACGTAATACTAATGGAGAGTCAGGCTCACCAGACAAACCCGAACGTTGCCATTCAGACTTAGCTTGCTCGCCTTGTCTTTGTTCTTCCAATAAATCCAGTTGAGCTTGAGCAACATTCGCCTTTGCTTGCGTTACCGCTTGTTGGTAGCTGGTCGAATCGATATTGGCGATCACTTCGCCTTGGCTTATCACTTGCCCAGTTTCAAACTGTGAGCTTATTGTTTCTACTCGGCCGCCAACTTCCGTCGAAAACATCAATTCATAACGTGACTTCGCTTCCCCGTAACCCACAACCTCTGCTTGGTAGTCACCAAGAGTGGCAAGTACCACTGACACTTGTTGCTGTTGCGATGCAGTAGGCAAAGTTGTCGTTTCAATAGAATTAGTGTCAACAACCTTAGCTTGAGGTTCTGAAACCGTGAGTTCATTGGCTTTTTCTGGAGCAGGAGACACTTGAGAACCGTTGTAAGCAAGGGCTGCAAAGATGCTTGAACCAGCTACTAGAGTGATGGCGATTGTGATGGTATTCAGTTTCATGAAGATACTCCCAAGCCCAGAGCTAGGCCTAAATCAATTCGGTTTACGAGACGGTTATAAATGGTTTGTGTTAGCTGCGCTTCAAGGTCATAGGTTTGTTGTTGAACAGAAAGTAGATCAAAAATGTCGACCAAACCCTGACGGTACTTCTCTTCATAGCTGGTGAAGCTGCGTTGTGCGCTCACCAAGGCGTTCGTTAGGTGTTGCTGCTGAAGTGTTAGTGACGACTCTTGTCCCATCGCATTTTCCACTTCATTCACCGCATTCAGCAGTGCTTCTTGGTAAGCCCAGTAACTGGTTTCTGTGGTTAGGTCTGCAATCTCAGCCTGTGCTTTAAGCTTGCCACCTTGAAACAGTGGTGCTGATACTTGACCAAGTGCGCTCCACAAAGGTCCAGTCAGCAAGGCTTCACTCGGTGAGTCCGCCATGTCAGTTAGGCTTGCTGATAAGCTGATAGACGGCAACATCGCTTTGTATGCAGCATCAGCGCGCAGAGTTTCCGCTTCGATATTGAAGAAAGCCGCTTGAAGATCGGGACGACCTGCCAGATCTTGTGTCGGCATGTTATCTAGCGGGTTAATGATGGTTGGGAAAGAACCAAGTTCAGTAAGCGATAACTCGTCAGATTCGCCACTCCACTGCCCAGTTAACAAAACTAATTCACGTCGGCTTTGTGCAAGTTGCTCACGGTAGTCAGCTAAAGTCGCCTGAGTCGATGCGCTGCTGGTTTTCGCGTTATCTAAATCTTCAAGGCTACCTAGCCCTGCTCGGTAACGTTCTAGAACAAGTTCTTCGTTGTTTTCTAGAATCACTAAGCGCTGCGTTTCAATATCAACAAGCTGCTGTTTCAAACTGATATCAAGCCAACCTCTCATCACACTCGCGACCAAAAGATCTTGAGCGCCCTGAAGGTTAGCTTGAGATGTCGCAATGTCTTTTAAAGCGGCGTTGTTTGTGTCTGCTAGTTTCTGCCATAGGTCCAACTCCCAACCAACCGTCACATCTGTGGTATAGGTTTCAGTGGTGCTTGAACCGTTGGTGCCTTCGTCAGCTTTTCCTGAAAAGCTCGCATCTACGGTTGGTAAGCGATCGCCAGACGTCACACCTTGCTGTGCATAGGCTATTTTGAGTGCTGTGATGCTTTGTTGGAGGCTTGGACTGTTCTGCAGAGCACGCTCGATATAGAGATCGAGTTCTGGTGCATTAACGAGGTCAGTGAGTTGCAGGTTCTCAGGGTCTCGATCTTGTTGAGTAGACGCTTGATCACTAGAAGCCTGTTGAATCAGCTCTGAGAGTAAGCTTTGTTGTGTCTGATTAGTATTTTGTTCGGCTAGCGATACGTAATCAGCCTGACTGGTTGAAGTACAACCGATCAAACCAATTAGAGCGAGCGCGATAACGGAATGTTTTAAAGGAAGATTCAATTTCATCTTCTTGTCTCCTGTAAGAATGGAGACAAGATAACGAGCTGGAGGTTAAGGGAGGGTTAAGGCGAACGTTAACCTAAAAGAAAATACATAGAGCGTACGTTTAAACTTCTGATTTACGCTTGTGACTTGCTTGAGAAGAGTCCACCGATCTTATAACCAATCGCATAGCTAACCACTGCGACAGTCACAAACACCAAAGCTGAGAAGACATAAGCCACCGATGCTGCGACGCCAGTGCCCCATACTACGCTAAACACCAAACCGAGATACGCTTCTTGCGGCCACTGATAGATAGGAAACTGAGTACCACCAGCAATAAGATAAACCATCGCAAACAAGCCGATGAAGGTGGTGATAAGACCGATGAGAACGCGCATATTCATGGGAAGACCCTTGATTAATTGGACTTGGTTGCCGTTATTCTTAATCGAAATCGAATGTTCTTAATCGCAACCTAATGATATTCAAGTATATCGGATAAAAGGCACTGGCTCTATTACTCTTCCGAGTGAGCCTGAAACGTAATAGAAATAATGAGAGAAGTGGTTAAGTCCGAATAAGCTTAACGAGCAGGCACAAAAAAGCGGACACCCTTCTTACGTAAACTCCGTAAGTAAGGTGCCCGCTTTTAGTGAATCTAGCTGTTTTTGCTAAATCTAGATTAAAGCAGGATGAAGATACCCGCTAAACATGCACTCATTAAGTTTGCTAGCGTACCAGCAGCTACCGCTTTCAAACCTAGGTTAGCAACTTCAGCACGACGCTCTGGTGCCATAACACCGATTGAACCCAGCTGAATTGCGATAGAACCAATGTTAGCAAAGCCACATAGAGCAAACGTCACGATGACTTGGCTGTGTTCAGATAGCAGAGCTTTGTTCTCAACGAAATCGATGAAAGCAACAAACTCGTTCATTACGATCTTCTGACCAATGTAAGAACCCGCCATTAATACTTCATCACTCGGGATACCAATCAGCCATGCTAAAGGCGAGAACAAGTAACCGAAGATAGCTTGCAGCGTAATACCCGCAAAACCGAACGTCTCACCTAAGCTTTCTAGGCCGGTGTTGACCATGGCAATCACACTCACGAATGCAATCAACATAGTACCAACGGCTACCGCTACCTTCATACCGTTCATTGCGCCGCTTGCCAGTGCATCGATCACGTTGCTTTGGTCAGCTTTATCGAGTTCGATATGGTCGTAGTCACTTGGTGTGCTGCGCTCAGGAACAATGATCTTCGCCATTAACAGACTACCCGGAGCTGCCATGAAGCTTGCTGCGATAAGGTATTTAAGTTCAACACCTAAACCAGCATAACCACCAAGCACACTGCCCGCTACCGACGCCATACCGCCCGCCATTACAGCAAACAATTCAGAACGAGTCATAGACTTTAAAAAAGGACGAATAAGAAGAGGAGACTCACCCTGAGAAAGGAAGATATTACCTGTCGCAACCAAAGATTCAGCTTTACTGGTGCCCAGCAGTTTTTGCACTGCCCCACCAAGAACTTGAATCACTTTTTGCATGATGCCTAAGTAATAAAGTGCCGAGATCAAAGCGCTAAAGAAGATGATAATAGGAAGTACGCGAATCGCGAAAATGAAACCATCAGTAGCAAGGTCACCGAAAAGGAAAGCGATACCAGCGTCCGCAAAACCAAGTAGGCTTGAAACACCATTGCTCATGCTCGTTAGTGCCAATTGTCCCCATGGGAAATACAACACTAAGGCTGCAAAACCAATTTGAAGTAACAATGCACGAGACACGGTTTTCCAGTTAATAGAAGAGCGACTCTCAGATAACAGACATGCGCAAGCAATCAGTGCAATAACACCGACAAGACCAAATAGAATATTCATAATGTGTCCTAGTAATCCTTAAAGAGTGAACATGAGCCAAACAAATGACATCAAAGGAATAGGACAAAGAACCGCAAGCAAAACGCTACGCGATGAAGGAGCTAACAAGGTTAGCGAGTGTGACAACGAGTTGTTCATGTAAAAAATCACCTTATACAAGCAGTGGAACGTAGCTGGTCCGGTCCGTGGGGTCATTCACATATCCATGTGACGGCTTGTATTGGCTAAGCACCGGCTTAAAACCGGAAAAGAAGTATAAACAGTTAAGTGAGACTTTCATCACATTTCTTAACGCAAACGTTCGCGCGGTCAAGGATTAAACAAAACGCGGTGTTTATCATCATCTACGTGCTTCAAAAGCTGTAAACAATCTGTATGAGATTGATTTTGGAATGTTAAATCTTTAAGAGTAATCGAGTAATCACTCGGTTAATTCTGTGTCATTCTTTAAGCTTTTCTGTGCTCTACCTCATTTCCGAACACTTCAATATTCATCTTGAGTTTAGATACGTATATACTTTGTTTGATCTCACAAAATAATTATCTATAAAATTCCAATAGAGCTGATTAGATATAACGGCCTTCGAGACTAGGAGAGGAAACACGTGAAGAAAATGGACGCTCCACACGACATGACGAACGGAGCTAAATTCAAAACAAATAGACATGGCTATGTGACAGTAGTTGAATATTATAATACCCATACTGTTATTGTCGCGTTTGAAAATACCGGAAATATCCGCGCTATCAGTGCGGCGAAATTACGTACAGGTCAACTTACCGATCGTTCTGTTGCGCCTGAATCAATTATGATTGGTGAAAAAGTTGAATCCGTTAAACATGGCATTCTTACCATCACTCAAGTTGAATCTGAAAATATTGTCGTACTCACAAATGCTAATAACGAAGAAATTAGAATGTTATTACCCGCTGTGCAAAAAATGAAAGATAAAGTAGAAGAAATCGACAATGAAAAAACCGAGACGCCAAAACCAACCTCTCTGAGTCAATTAACCAAAAGAAATAAAAAGACCAAAGACGTTAATAATATGCTTAAGAAGATGCTTACCGACTACGGTCGATACGATTAGTGTATTAATTCCACTATAAACTCCACAATATTCACATTCCGATAGCCAAATAAAATAAGCCCTGTCTTTCTCAATAAAATACGTTGCATATTCGAGTGAAAAGTTAAATTTGATCAAAGTCTCACTCTGGATTTTTGCTACAAATTAACGAGATCCGCATCACAATCTCATTCTGACTTTGTGATGCAAGTCTTATTGAAATCTCAATATTTCCATTACTATGCTCTCACACAATAAGAGAACGAAGCTTCTCAACCCTTAAAATCCAATTGAGACAAATATTATGAAAAAGATTCTTGTAGTTTGCGGTAACGGCCTTGGTACTTCACTTATGATGGAAATGGCAGTAAAAGAAGTAGCTAAAAAAATCGGTTTCGAAGCAGAAGTTGATCACGAAGATCTATCATCTGCAGCATCAAGCAATGCTGATATTTGGGTAGCAGCAACAGACGTTGCAAACCAACTAAAAGAAGGCGGAAAAGAGAACATCATCAGCCTTAAAAATATTTTTGACAAAGCATCAATCGAAGAACAACTAAAAACTTTCATGTAAGGTCAAAATTATGCAAAACTTTTTCGAGTTCATGCTCGGCTTATTAAAAGAGCCAGCGATCATGGTAGGTTTAATTGCTTTTATTGGCCTTGTTGCACAGAAAGCAGATATTTCTACCATTCTAAAAGGCACAATTAAAACCGTAATGGGTTTCCTAATTTTAGGTTTTGGTGCTGGTGCTCTTGTTGGCGCTCTAAATAACTTTTCAGTTGTATTTACAGAAGCATTTGGTGTACATGGTGTTATTCCAAATAACGAAGCGATTGTGGCATTAGCACAAGAAGCATTCGGTTATGAAATGGCTCTAATCATGTTCTTTGCATTCGTTGTGAATATTTTATTGGCTCGTTTAACTCCTTTAAAATATATTTTCTTAACGGGTCACCACACCATGTTTATGTCGATGCTAGTGGCAGTTATTCTGTCTTCAGCTGGCATCGAAGGAACCGTTTTAGTCGCTATTGGTGCAATTCTTGTCGGCACACTGATGGTTGTGATGCCTGCACTAGGCCAGAAGTACACTGAAAAAGTAATGGGTACAGACCAACTGGCTATCGGTCACTTCTCTACCCTTTCTTACATCGTGTCTGGTTTCATTGGTAGCAAGTTCGGTGACACATCGAAAACAACGGAAGACATTCAAGTTCCTAAAAGCCTGATGTTCCTACGTGACACGCCAGTTGCAGTAGCAACAACCATGGCTATCTTCTTCATGCTTGCGTCTATTATTGCTGGCGGTGAGTTTGTAGAAACGGTATCAAGTGGTCAGAACTGGGTTGTCTTCACCTTCATGCAATCTCTCATCTTTGCGGGTGGTGTTTACATCGTACTGCAAGGTGTGAAGATGCTGATTGCTGAAATCGTTCCTGCATTTAAAGGTATTTCGGACAAACTAGTACCGGGCGCAAAACCTGCTCTTGATTGCCCTATGGTGTTCCCAGTAGCGCCAAACGCAGTACTTATCGGCTTCCTATGTTCTTTCGGTGCTGGTCTACTCGCAATGGCAGTACAAGGTGCACTTGGTTGGACAATCATTGTAGCGGGCGTAGTTCCTCACTTCTTCGTTGGTGGCGCGGCTGGTGTTTACGGTAACGCAACTGGCGGTTTACGCGGTGCAATCCTAGGTTCATTTACGCAAGGTCTGTGTATTTCATTCCTACCAATGCTGCTACTTCCAGTACTGGGAGGCCTTGGCCTTGAAGCAACAACATTCGCTGACTTCGACTTCGGTGTGGTTGGTCTGATTCTAGGGTGGATTGTTTCATGAGCCTGTTTGATTTAGTTGGTAACCAAGGCGTTATCATCAACTCTGAAGAAAACCTAACGGTTGATGCGGCGATTGATGTGACATGTTCAACACTGCTAGCGAGCAACAAAATAGAAGTAAGCTATGTTGAAGCTATCAAGCAAAAGCACAAGGATATTGGCGCGTACTATGTGCTTGCACCAAAGATTGCGATGCCTCATGCTCGCCCTGAAGATGGTGTAAACGAAGCATCACTGCAAGTGACAGTATTCAAGAAGGGTGTTGATTTAGAGTCGGAAGACAACGGTAACGTTTATCTTTCAATCACTCTAGCAGCCATGGATTCAGATAGCCACATCCATACTATTATGGCGCTGTCTGAACTGTTCCAAAATGATGATGACATTGATGCCATTATCGCAGCGGAAACAGAGCAAGCGATCATCGAGATCTTAAAGCGATACTAGCTTCAATTTTTAGGTCTTAACCTTTAGCTCCTGCTGATGTTTATCTCCTAAAAGCCCCATTAAAAAAGCGATAGCCTCGGCTATCGCTTTTCTGGTTCTGGTTCTGGTGCTTAGTCATTTATCTTCTAACATGACTTGCCAATACGTGGTTTACAAAAATATATGGTTTACAATTACACGACTAACAAGTGCATCACACCAACGCCTCACAACCAATAAGCATTCACTATCGTTAAAACGCAAACATTCTTTTATCGGTCGATAATTCAAAGCAGTATTGCGCGTGTTTTTCAAGGCATTCAAACACTTCTCTATCTAACTTATAGTTTTCAACATGGTCTCTCAAAATCGCCATCGTCTGTTCTAACGTCATACCCGCACGATACGGACGTGACTGAGATAATGCTTGGAATACATCCACCACAGCGACGATCCGACTCGGTTGATCCAAATCTTCTGCCGTTTTGCCCATCGGATAACCTGAACCATCTAATCTTTCATGATGATTGGATGCCCACTGGCAAACCTGAGGAGAACTAAACAACTCTTGCAGTGCAAATCGAGTATCCGTTGCATGTCGCTTAATACAACAGTACTCCTCTTCGGTCAGCAAATCCGGCTTATGAAGAATGTCATTAGGTGTTTGCAGTTTGCCGATATCATGAACTAGCCCTGCTAAATAGAGTTTGCGCTGAGTTGTGTATGAATAACCCAACTGCTTGGCGAGATATTCTGAAAGTTGCCCAACCTTCAAAGAGTGCTTAAAGGTAAATGAACTCTTGGTATCAACCACATTGGCAATGAATTCGGCAAAAGCCACGGTTTCATCCAGCGACATTTGTTGAGAGAAGAACGGCACAGGTTCAAAGTTGTCCCGCATGTTTTCAATGTAAGGAATCTCCATCGAAAACCAAAAATCGTCCAGATCGACTAACTCACACATATGTTGCACCAGATTGGTTTCGAACATCTCGTCCGCTTGTTCAGTCAAACGTTCAATAATGCTCGCTTTGCCATCCGGTGTCAGGTTTCCATACCGATCTGAAGAAGTGATGCCGTAAAGGTAGTCTACTCGATCTGCGAGCATGACAATCGCAGCCAACTCTTTTTCTAACTCACTGATCGGCATCGCTTTAAGCTCAAGCCAAGGGGTATGGTGATAAAGCACCGGCTTAGCGAATATAGAAAGAACCGGGCACTCTTTTAGGATTTGGTAGCCCTTTTGACAATGGTGGTAGCTCGCATCTGGAACAAACCCTGAGGTCAGGCTGAGCTGCTCATCAATTTGCGATACGCCGCAGTCGTGAATTAACCCCAATGAGAACGCAAGTTGTGCCTGCTCTTCTTCCCACCCGACACTCAGAGCACATCGATACGCGATGTAACCCACCCTCTGTCCATGATTTTTGCTTTCAAAACCGACGTTATCAAGCGCCTTCGCAATACCAAATAGAGCCTTTCTAAGATCTACGGTTACATTCTGGCAATGTTGATTCATTAGTTAAGCCTAGCATTTTTATAGTTTTTATATATTTAGGTTGCCAATACTAATGCATAGTTAATGATTATATACACAACTATTGTAAGGTTTAATGAGTTTCGTGATAGAACTAACGTATCACGTAATATTCGTGATACAAGTTGTTGCATATTGTTTATTATGCGACATTATATCCTGCTGTTAATCGTACATTTTCAAACCAACCGAGGACAAAAACACGTATGTTCGAAACTGTTATAGACGAAGAACTCTCCATCGCATTAGTCGAAGAAAGCTTTGCTGCCCATTACGCTGACTATTCACAAAGCCAAAATGAGTATCTTAGCCAGTGGTTAGCATGGCCACCGCACTGTAAAACAGAGCAAGATTTTAGGATTTTCATCCAACGCTCATTACACGATTATGCTGAAGGGAAAAGCATGACATGTGCCATCGTGTATCAAGGAAAGATCGTCGGTAACTGCAGCTTCAATACCATCGACCACAATACCAAGAAAGTAACGATTGGTTATTGGTTGTCACAGACTCAACAAGGCAAAGGCATCGTCACTCGTGTGGTTCAAAAACTGATTGATATTGCTTTCAATGAGTTAGATATGGAAAAGATTGAAATATCAGCCGCTACTGAGAACATGAGTAGTCGTAAAGTTTGTGAGCGCTTACATTTTACATTGGAAGGCATCATCACTTGTAACGAGAACTTGAATGGTCGCATCATCGACCACGCTATTTATGGCCTGCATCGTTCAAAGAGATAAACGATAAGCGATAGCTATTTGAAAGTTCTAGAGAGTAGCTAGCAAGTTCACGATAAACACCTGTAGATTAAAAATAACAAAGCCACGGCATTCGACCGTGGCTTTGTTATTTTACGAGCCTAAATAGATCTTAAAGCACCCAGTTATACGACCTTAGGAATCACGATACTGAATTTTGCGCCGCCGTGATTGCTGTCATCGGTCTTGATATCCCAAGCAAGCCTCTTAGCCGCCGAAATGGCAATCGCAAGCCCTAACCCCGAGCCTCCCGTACTCGACGTTCTGCTTGAATCTAGGCGAGAAAATGGCAGAAAGACTTCATCGCGTCTATCTTCTGGAATCCCAGAACCGTTGTCTTCAATAACCACCAGCCAACTCTCCGAGTTTTCATCCAGAGTCATCCAGATTTTATCTTGTGTATAGTTACCCGCGTTCTTGAGAATATTATCGAACACTAAACGAGCCATCATGCAATCGCATTTAATATTGAAGTCTCGCGTTATCTTAGATTCAAAGATGATGTTGTCTAATTCCGAGTAACGAATCCTATCCAAGCAATACTCAGCAAGATCCGCTCTCACTTTCACCAACTCAAAGAAAGAGTTATCCATCACGTTCAACTTCGACAGCATGATAATTTCTGAGGTCAGCTCGTTGATGTCTTCAATATAACTATCAATGTCGTCAAACAATGCTTGATGATGACTTGGTGCCCCTCTCCTCAATAGATCCGTTGCTAGCTGTATACGACTCAACGGCGTACGAACTTCATGTGGGATGGCTTGGGCGAAGATATGACTTTGCTTAACTTTACTTTCGATCTCTTCAGCCATGACGTTAAAGCTGCAAGCAAGATCAGACACTGGATGTATCTCATCCATACTAGAACGGGTACTCAACTTACCTCGACCAAACTGCTTCTGCTTCTCGACGAGTAACTCGATTCTTTCCTGAAAGCGTCTCACCGGTAAATAAACACTTGCACCAATCGCCACGATAACTGCCAACAGTAGCCCTAATAGGAAATGCCTTTCAGAATCCTCATACCATTCAATATCAGGCGAGAAGAAATCCCCTACCTCGCTAAATGCAAAGCTAAATTTGGAGTTGGGCAGTTGAAATACAGCCGAATAGAGATTGTTCTCGCTGAGGTAAATCGGAACACCATTTAACCTTGTATACAACTCGCATTTTTGGCAAGGAGCCTCTCCCGACCAATTTTCTAACAGGCGTAAATTGAAGATATAAAATTGTTGGTAGCCTGTTTTATCGAGTTCTTGGTATAGCGAGTTCTCTTGATTGCGCTGGCGGATATATTGTTCAACAAAGTAAGAACCATCGTTGAGAAACGTTTCTATCTCGGTTCTTCGCATATGCCCTTCACCAAGATTCAAGAACAAGAAGATCGTCGCCGACATCCCAATGACTATACCGAGGTATAAACGAGCGAACATAGAAACCGAACGAAACTTGGTAACAATAAACTTACGCAACCAGCATGTACCCCTTGTTACGAACCGTACGAATCAACTGTTTGTCTTTTGCATGTATACGAAGCTTGCGACGTAATCCTGAAACTCGCATATCAATCGAACGATCATTAAACGCGTAATCAATCCCTCTGAATAGCTGACAGCACTGATCGCGAGTCACGACCTGACAGATGTTATTGACAAGAAGGTTGAGAATTTCAAATTCAGCAGAGGTTAACTTGAGGTTTTGACCATATAACGTGGCACTTTGAGCCGTAGTATTAATGACAATATCACACTGTTTTTCAGTACCAGTATCCATTGTTTCAACCGCAGGCGAAGCTCTACGCAACAAGGCTTCAATGCGAGCTAACAACGCGTGTCCGCGAATAGGCTTAGTCACGTAGTCGTCTGCACCAAATTTAAATAAGCTAACTTCACTCATCTCATCTGCTGAAGCGGTAAGCACCAAAATGATTCCGTTGTAAAATTCACGAGCCTGGCGGCAAATTTGAGCACCACTCAAACCTGGTAACATCAGATCCAACAGAACAAGATCAGGTTCAGTATTACGAATCGCTTCAAGTGCTAAATTCCCATCATGAACAACGCTGACATTGTAACCTTCCGCTTCGAGATAAAGCGTCGTTAAACGAGCGATCTCTTGGTCATCTTCGACAATGAGCACTTTGGTTTTCGACATTCCTATCACCAGTATTTATTAAAAGCGAGGGCAGTATATATACTGGTCATATATCATCAATGTTGTTATTAGAGCCTTTAGTTTACCGTACGCAAAACATTGTAATCACTTTTGTACATACACGTTTACAAAACACATCGTTCAACAACCCGTACGCCTTAGTTTATGAAGGCCCAACTCAACGGGAGGAATCACTCTTAGGGCTTTACATACTCATCCAATGCTTACATTTGCTTTATTTTCTTACGCGCACTTACATTTAAAGCGTTTACAAATTCCAATCAAATCAACTACCCACATACCCAGTACATATCAGTTAATAGCACTGAAAATGAATAGATTAGCGGCCTAAAAAACCGCTCAAATGAACTTACAATCAAAAGAAATCGATTACCTTATTAGTTAACCAGTGTTTTCCATTATTAAGCACACGACAACGCCTGTTAAGCGATCGGCTCTTCACGTACCATTCACCCAGCTAATAAATTGAATCCATATAAGCATTAATCACGTCATCACTGGGTTCTCTTTAAGATGAATAAATCGCTTTCACTGCTGCTAACCACCACAGCTTTGATTTCAAAATCGTCTTCTACTGACGGTTAAAAAGCCAGATTCCAATTTGATCAGCGGCCTACTGAATGTATGAGTTCAGTAGGCATCGATCGCCCCAAATATCAGTTCACCGAGTTCAATATGATGACAAGTTATCAACCTTTCGAGTATCTCCAGTGTCCAATTTGGATATATGACATTGATAATAAGAGAATAACTTGGGCAAATAGCAGCGCCCTCCCTCTCTGGGAGTCTGAGTCCTTATTTGAACTGACATCGCGCGATTTTAGTGTCGAGATGTCCAAGGCGATAGAAGCCACTCTTGAAGAGTATCAAAGACAGTTTTTACGAGATGAAAGCATCAAGACATGGTGGAACTTCACACCCAAGTACATTGCTAAGCGGGCGCTGTGTTTGTTCTCTGGGATCCCATTACCAGATGGCCGTACCGGAATGCTGGTACAGGTCATCGCTGAAGAAGGCAGCCTAAAGCACGACCTCGCTTGCTCTGATGGCTCTAACCTATCCCTTTTGTTTGATAGATCGGGAGCGGTAGTGAGTGCTAACTCTGCATTTTCCCAAAACTATGGATCACCGTTTACCACCCTCTCCGATTTCGTTTCAAGTGAAGAAATAGCCGACCAATGGTTATTTTCAGCACGTAAAGGCCGAGAGATTTTAGAAGAAGTTAGCTGCCAGATTGGTGATAAAGCGCATCATTTTGATGTACAGGGAAAGTGGTTATTTGATAAGAGTGAACTGCTGTTAGAGCTGACTTGCACCACCAAACAAAAAGAGAAGCTGATAAAGGCCAGATACAACGCGGAGCACGACTGCTTAACTGAGCTTTATAACCGTCGTGGCATCACCAACCTTCTGGAAACCAGTATCGCCTATCGCTCCCCCTTTGAGTTGATGTTCGTTGACCTTGATGGCTTCAAACTGGTTAACGACACTTATGGACACAATGTCGGCGACCAGCTACTCAAACAAGTGGGTGAACGTCTGAAACAGCTCGTTGATGAAACCTGCATGATTGGTCGATTTGGCGGCGACGAATTCATCGTGATCGCCCACACCTGCCGAAACCACAACATCCCGTTACTTTGCTCGCGTATTATCGATGCCTTAAACCGCAGTTTCCATATTAGAGGGATTGGCACCTTGTCTGTGGGTTGCAGCATTGGTACGGCACATTTCCCAGACAATGCCGTAGATCAAGAGTCGTTGCTGAAACAAGCAGGGATGGCAATGCACATTGCCAAAGCGAATGGTCGAAATCGTTTCCAAACTTTCACCCCTAACTTAGCGCAGATCCTTCATCGGAAAGTAGAAATCCGCCATCGATTGACTCAAGCCTTAGAAAACGACGATCTTAATCTGCATTATCAACCGATCATGAATATCAACAATGACAAGGTGAAAGGGTTTGAAGCGCTACTCCGATGGTCAGACAAAGAACTGGGTAACATTGGCCCTGATGAATTCATCACATTAGCGGAAGAAACAGGTCAAATCGTACCGCTAGGAAAATGGGTGCTCAATTCAGCACTCAAGCAGTTATCGATATGGCATCGGGAGTTTGATAGTGAATTGATGATGAGCATCAATATCTCGAGTATTCAGATGCATGCAACCTTTGCTGAACAGCTGTCGGCAATGCTTAACTTCTACAATATCAACCCTCAAAGCATTGCCCTTGAAATCACGGAATCTTCAATGATTTTCAAACACGGTGAAGTTAGGCAAGCACTGAACGATATATCGAAACTGGGTGTTGAGCTTCACCTCGACGATTTCGGGACCGGCTATTCTTCTCTCTCTATGTTGCACGACCTGCCAATTAGCACGGTTAAACTCGATAAAAGCTTTGTCCACGGTTCACACAAAGGGAGTAAAGCGATTGTCCGAGCAGCTCATGCAATCTGTGACAAATTGGGGTTAAAAGTGGTGGCTGAAGGCGTCGAGACAGAACAACAAAAACCGTTCCTCATCGACTGTGGTTACCGCTACCTTCAAGGGTTCTTGTTCAGTAGGCCTATCCCCTCAAATGAAGTCGAAAGTCGATTTCTCACCGTAGGATAGGTGAACACTTAACATCAAAATCGCCTCGACTCTTCAATCCATATAGAAAGGGGCGCCGTTATCTCTTTTGATACGGAAAATTACACCGATTCACCTGTAGGGGACTTTTGCCAGTTCTTGTTTAGCTCATTCTTGACTCTGTCGCGACTCATATTTGAGTCTCGTTCTTTTGTAAACTTTTTCCATCTTAACCAAATGAGAAAGAGAATCATGAAAAAGAACACCTTCGTTTTACCAGCCATCGTAATTTCAACGGTATGTATGTCATTGTCTGCATTCGCAAATAGCCGTGACAACTCTATCGAAGCTGGTGTGACCTTCATCGGAAATCAAGAACTGGCAAGCTTCGGCTATAGTAAAGAGTTGTCGAACAACATCGTTGTCGGTGGCGGTTTCTCATTAGGAACGGAAGCGGTAGATTTAAATGAGCCAAACTCACAAGATGCATGGGGCTTATACTCCAACATTGGCTACAAATTTGAAATCGCTGAGTTCGATATTATCCCTAAGATCGGTATTAACTATCTGAATGCGGATGTGAGATTTGACGACTCAGCATCTAACGACATCAATATCGACAATGTCTATGGCTCAATAGGCACAACGGTTAACTGGCGCATGATAGGCTTAACGGTGGATTACGGTAAGATCAATGATTCTGCAATGGTGCCTGATGGTTCAGGTGGCACAACACCATTTGAAGAAGACGTAGTACGCGTTACCGCAAGCTTCAATTTCTAGCTTTTAGCTTTCTACCTCTCACCAATAGAAAGCAATCGAGAGCTCCTATTAGTCACCTAATTAGGAGCTTTATTTTTAACCTTATACGGAAATCTACGTCTGTTCCCCTAGGGGGCAGGGCTCATACCGAAATGACAAGAAAACAGCACTACAATTGGTCACGGCCTACGACACT
>NZ_OSDX01000110.1:0-6397 GCF_900382755.1 Vibrio sp. Evd11 | reverse complement strand
TAAAGGCATCGAGCTCCTACACTTCACGCTATTCCAGCACATATTAGAAAGCCTAGTCTGACGACTAGGCTTTCGTCGTTTCTGAGATGTGAGTTTTAGCTCTTAGTTACTACAACCCCCCGTAAAGGTTGCTCATGGCCGGTAATTCTCGAATCAACCATAGGTTAGAAAGCCTGGTTAGAAATCGTAGAGCTTTTTTACACTTTTAGGTTTTGTTATGTCGGTTAGGGCTTAGTCTTGGGAAATAAACTTCTGCGGAGCACTAGGGATACAATTGGCAAGAAGCCTAGTTAGGAATAATAAGGTTTGTTGTTTTGTAAGGTAGATTGCGATTCGAGATCAAACTAGCCTGCTAGTTGTCTCTTGGCCTATTCGTGAATATTGCTAGGGTGGTAGGTTTGGTATCTCGCGGTTAAGTAATTACTTGAACTCTGATTTGAAGTTGTAATCCCGGTACTTATATTCTCTGTGAGGAAACTTAAACTGACCCCTAGCTAAATAGAAGTAGCTGTTTTCTCGCTCTATAAGGCGGCAACCGTAACTAATCTGATGTATCAAGTTTCTCTGGCTTTCACATACAACTCATATCTCATCAGAGAATTGCCAATAGTTATCTTGTGAGTAGGTATTAGTAGATTCTGGATAGGTAACTTCAGAAGAGATATCGGCACCTGGGGGGAAGTTTGAGGTTCTAGTGTCGATATAAAAATGCCCAGCGATAGCTAGGCATTTAGGACAATGGGAAATACAACGATTTAGAGTATTTGTTTAAGAACCCTATCTGCTTTAACTCGAGTGATCTTTCGAATTAGTTTCTGTACTTCCATTGGATAGCTATCTACTTTATCTAACTGTTTATAAGTGCAAATAAGCTGTGTGTGCTGAACAATATTATCAACCTCAGCTTGGAATTTGTCCGTTAGATGATGGTAGTTATCTTGGATGAATATGCCATTCTCTAAGTCTAATTTCCATGCGCGCGGGTTTAGGTTGTTACCTGTTAGCAGCATGTAGCGTTTATCAACCCAAATGCCCTTTAAATGGAAGCTGTTGGAATCGTGTTGCCAAAGTCGGATAGACAGGTTACGACTTGCTATATTTGCTTCATTAGCCTTCGCGAATCGACGCAGGTTCAATTCGTATAAGTAAGGCAAACCACCGATCGTTTTAAATTCTTCTTCCGGTGAGATAAAGAAATCATTCGCTGTTTTATCGCCGACAACAATCGTGACCTTTACGCCACGTTTAAGTGCTTTCTTCACTTCCTTCGCGAGGCTTGGTGGAAAATTGAAATATGGCGTACAAATGAAAATCTCGTCTTTAGCCTGAGCAACCAGTTGGTTAATCCCCTGATTTAGGCGATTACGTCTCTTACCTATACCAACTAAAGGAGTTACAGCAACTTGATCTGCCGAGACTTCTTGAGAATCGAATTTGTATTGAGAGCGTGCTAACGATGCTCTGAATTGACGGATTGCTGGCTTTAACTCTTTAGTTAGTGGTTTGTTCTTATCAGCAAGATCATAAACAGCGATGTCTGAGATCATTTGTTCTTGGACATAGGAGAACATTGAGTCAGCAAGGGTTGGGTTGTTTAAAACATGATAGCGATCGAAACGGTAACGATCATGATAACTTAAATAGATATTGTTAAGGCTAGCACCGCTGTATATCACGCTGTCGTCGACAATAAAGCCTTTTAGATGCAATACACCGAACACTTCCTTGCCACGAACAGGAATGCCATAAACAGGCACGGTGTGCTGGTATTTATCAGCAAACTCTTTGTACATTGCTGCATTGCCCTCAGAGGACTCCGCACCAATCAATCCACGTTGAGCTCTATGCCAATCGACACAAACGCTCACGTCTAATTCTGGGTTCTTTTGCTTTGCTTCGTATAAGGCAGTTAGGATCTCACGGCCAGCGTCATCATCTTCAAGATACAGAGCAACTAAACTAATACGAGTAGTTGCACGAGATATCTCATCAAGTAAGCGAGTTCGGAACTCATGCGCTGATAGCAGTACTTCAAACTTGTCAGGATTCTGCGCTATGGTTGGCAACTGTATGAATGGATTCCTACTAGCAATCATATTGACTGTTTACCTTAAAAATATGCAAAATTGCGAACCCTCAATTTTACCAAAGGGATAGCATCAAATACTAGATAATCGAGTCATTCTCTAACAATTTTGCTGATAATGCATAGGAATGAGATCTTTTCCGCTATTTGAATAGCGCTCATATAAGACACTCAAACCATTTGGTAGTTCATTAGGATCGATTTGTATGAATTGATGACGATTGTAGAAATTAGTCAGATGAGAATACGCGAAGCAATAATCTTTTTCCGTCAGCGTGTGAAGAACACAATAATCCATTAGCTGTGAACCTAATCGCTTGCCACGGTATTCCTTAGAGATAGCCATTCCTGTAAGTAAGCGTGCATCTTCTATCGTTCGAAAACGAACTACACCACGTAACTGTCCATCTAGTTCTAATGAGTAGATTTGTTCGCTTTTGTTGGCTTTACCTGTTGGGTAATGCTCTTTGTAAAAACGCTTAACGAGGGGAACCTTTACGGGGTCTAATTGAGTAATGATGACATTGTTCATTCAGTCACTGCGCCATTTGTTTATCTGCGTTAGAATGTCGGCAGTGTAATTTAATTAAATATCGCCATGCAATCTTATCTCAATGCTAGCTTAAAAAATGTTCATACTTTTTCGATCGAACAGACTTGCGATGTACTTGTCGAAGTCACCTCTGTTGATGAACTCATCTCCGTATATCAAGACCCCCAATGGTCAGCCTTGCCTAAATTAATGCTCGGGAAAGGCAGTAATATGCTCTTTACTGAACACTTTTCGGGCTTGGTCATTATTAATCGATTAAGTGGTATTGAGTTAACAGAAAGCTCAGAAAGTTACTCTCTACATGTATCTGGTGGGGAAGATTGGCCTAGCCTTGTTGAGTGGAGTGTTGACCATGGACTGGGTGGTTTAGAGAACTTAGCCATGATACCAGGCTGTTCTGGCTCTGCGCCAATTCAGAATATCGGTGCGTATGGTGTTGAACTACAAGATGTATGTGAATACGTTGATATTCTTTGTCTGGATACTTATACAGTTAAGCGACTAAGCAAAGATGAATGTCTATTTGGTTATCGAGATTCTATTTTTAAGCATGCTCTTTACGGCAAAGCGATTGTTGTCGCGATTGGCTTAACATTAGCTAAAGAGTGGAAACCATGTAACCACTATGGTCCGCTTAAAAGTTTACCCACAGAAACACTTTCTCCTCGTTCTATATTCGATGAAGTGTGTGCTATACGCTCAAGTAAGCTACCAGACCCATCCGTGCAAGGGAATGCTGGAAGTTTCTTTAAAAACCCCGTGATCACCAAAGATCATTTTGATCGGTTGTCTGCGTTATTCCCAAACATTGTCGGTTACGAGAGTAACGACATGATCAAAGTCGCCGCTGGGTGGCTCATTGATCAATGCCAGTTTAAAGGTGTGATTGAAGGTGGTGCTCAAGTTCATCCAAACCAAGCTTTAGTTATCATCAATTATGGTGAAGCGTCTGCTGTGGACATCCTCAAACTTGCAGCACGAGTACGTCAAGCTGTTCTGGACAAGTTCGATATTCCACTGGAACACGAAGTTCGCTTTATGGGCCAAGACAGTGAGACAAACTTAGACAAGGCGTTGGAGGCCATGGCATGAGAGAACACAGTACGAAGCTCACATTGCTAAAATGTCTTGCTGATGGCGAGTTTCATTCTGGTGAGGATCTAGGTGAAATGATTGGTGTGTCGAGAGCCGCTATCAGCAAGCATATTAAAGGTATTCAAGAGTGGGGCTTGGATATCTATCGAGTGCAAGGTAAGGGATATAAGTTAGCCAGTCGTCTGGATATGCTCGATCAGGAGAGGTTGTCTGCTGTTAGCCGTGATGCTTCTCTGGAGTTGGTTCCAATCATAGGTTCAACAAACCAACACCTGTTAGATCGCACCAACACCCTTGAGTCAGGTTCAGTCTGTGTTGCTGAGTATCAAGCTGCAGGTCGTGGACGTCGTGGACGTGAATGGGTATCGCCATTCGGTGCCAATCTATACCTTTCAATGTACTGGAGGCTCGATGCCGGTATGGCTGCGGCTATGGGACTGAGTCTTGTGGTTGGTGTTGCCGTTGTCGAGGCGTTGGAGGATATGGGTGTTGAAGGCGTTAAACTAAAGTGGCCGAACGACCTTTATCATAATGATAAAAAGCTCGCAGGCATCTTAGTAGAGCTGTCAGGGCAATCGGGTGGGGCTGCTCATATTGTAATTGGTTTGGGGCTTAATCTATCGATGGATCCCGCAACATCAGGTATTGGCCAGCCATGGACGTCTCTCAAAGAAGTGTGTGATGGGAAAGTGCCAGATCGTAATGACTTAGCTCAGGCTTTGATTAATGCTTGGGACAAGTCGCTCGTCGACTATGAATTGAAAGGAATGTCCAATTTTGTCGAACGCTGGAATCGTTTAGATAACTTCTTAGGTCGCAACGTTAGACTGATCATTGGACCTAGAGAAATTGAAGGTGTAGTACAAGGTATCGATGAACAAGGTGCCGTATTACTCAAAACTGAGAACGGTGTTGAGAGTTATATCGGTGGAGAGATATCCCTAAGAAAAGGGGACTAAGAGGTTACTACTTTCTTAGTAATACTTCCTCAACCATATGATCAGCGCCTTTGCGTAAAATCAGGTGAGCTCTTTCTCTGGTCGGAAGGATATTTTGCTCTAGGTTCAAACCATTGATTGATTGCCAAATACCTTCTGCTTTTTCCTTAGCGGCTAGATCTGACAATTTAGTGTAGTGTCCGAAGTATGACCCTGGTTTAGCGAAGGCACCTTCACGAAACTTCATAAAACGATTTACATACCATTGTTGAATTTGAGAGCTTTCGGCATCGACATACAACGAGAAGTCGAGGAAGTCTGAAATAAAGACTCTATGAGGCTCATGTGGGTAATTCATACCACTTTGTAAAACGTTGAGCCCTTCAATAATGAGCACGTCGGGTAAGTCGACTTCTTTTACTTCCTTGGTAATGTTGTAGGTGAGGTGAGAGTACACGGGAGCTGTCACATTACGCTTACATGCCTTTACGTCTGATACAAAATTGACTAGCGCTTTAATATCATAAGACTCAGGGAACCCTTTCTTACTCATTAGGCCTTTTTCTTGAAGCACTTCATTGGGATACAAAAAGCCATCTGTCGTAACTAGCTCAACTTTAGGGTGGTTGTCCCAACGAGATAACAGAGCTTTGAGTAGACGAGCGGTTGTACTTTTACCTACCGCCACACTGCCAGCGATACCAATGATAAATGGTGGCGCAGTCTCTTTCTTATCCAGAAATTGATGAAGTACTGAGTTTCTATTTTGTCGAGCGGCCACATAGAGGTTCAACAGACGAGATAACGGTAGGTAAATTTCTACAGCTTCTTCCATTGTCAGCTTTTCATTGATGCCTTGAAGCTCTTTCAAATCGCTCTCAGAAAGTGTCATCGGAACTAAATTCCTTAGTTCAGACCACTGCGCGCGGTCAAATGACATAAATGGGCTCATACAAAACTCTATAGTGGATAACAAAACAAGTGCATGGAAAATACATCAAGCGATAGATAAATTAAATATCTTCCTTTACTAGATGCGGATTAAAGGCAGAAACCTTGAGCTAAATAACCGTATATATGAATTTGATAAGAGAATTTTTCACTTTTTTGCAATTTACTATTGCAAGGTGGAAAATCATTCAATAAAATGCGCCCCACTTGTGCCGACTTAGCTCAGTAGGTAGAGCAACTGACTTGTAATCAGTAGGTCACCAGTTCGATTCCGGTAGTCGGCACCACTTTCTCCCCTCTATTTATAGAGAGCGAGAGAAAGATCAAAATTTGGAGGGGTTCCCGAGTGGCCAAAGGGAGCAGACTGTAAATCTGCCGGCACTGCCTTCGATGGTTCGAATCCGTCTCCCTCCACCATATTCTAAAGGTTAAATAGCTCAAAAGAGTTACGTGTTGCGTGCATCGTATAATGGCTATTACCTCAGCCTTCCAAGCTGATGATGCGGGTTCGATTCCCGCTGCACGCTCCAACTCATTTTTGTGTGCTGATATAGCTCAGTCGGTAGAGCGCACCCTTGGTAAGGGTGAGGTCCCCAGTTCGACTCTGGGTATTAGCACCAGTCTAAAGCTTCTTCTCCTTTTAATAAAAAAACCATTTTTTTTGGTTGCGTGGTCTTATTTTAAGCCACCTAATCCGTACCTAGAGGGACACCCCATGTCTAAAGAAAAATTTGAACGTACGAAACCGCACGTAAACGTTGGTACTATCGGCCA
>NZ_OSDX01000096.1:0-13819 GCF_900382755.1 Vibrio sp. Evd11 | reverse complement strand
CTTGTTCAACACTCGGGATTTAGTGTTGGCTTCGCAACACCTTAATCCTTATTTGTTACGGGTTTTCTATCGGGAATCCTTAATCCTAAAAACCTGTTGTTCTATTTGAGCTTATTCACGGTTGTACTGAATAATGAGGTGGGTTTCATGTTTAAATTAGGGTTAGGCATTTGGATGACAGTGGTTGTGTTTGTGTGGGATGCCGCGATTATCTTCCTTTTATTCTGTGAATACAGAAAACCACGGGTTTACCCGTGGATGAATGCCAATTCCAAAATTACAGCGTAAGCTGTTTGTAATTTTGGTCAACGCTTTAGCGTTGTCACGGTAAGTACCCCGGGCATGCCCGGGGGAATCTTCCTGCACCTAAAGTTCGATGAGAGTTTACGCGCGCTGCCTATTACATTGATAAGGTGACAGGGGTAATGCTTGGTCTTTTAGGGTTAACGATTGTTAAGTCGGCATTGGTGCGTCAGTAACCTTGTTAACAGGCTAAGTTCTGATTTAGATGTAATGGTCTATCAATTAAGCCAGTGGCGCGATGCCCAGCGTATCCGCCACGATAATGTTTATGCATATCGCTTCTCTTCTTAATTTTCTGTATCTACTAGTCTTCACGGCTAGAACCTTTCCTCGTGTCTAAACCATTACAATTTAGGCAATTTCAACATATTCGGACCTAAGATTCTTGTCACCTGTAGTTCCCTTTTTTCTGATCGTTACGTGAGATCTCGGCTAATTTGCTGCTAACTCCTTGTAGCACTGGGCATTTGTACTTATTGTGGCAGTCAAGATTATATGTTTCAGCATTAGGAGCCGTTGTGGTTTTAGATATATATCAAGTGGACTCGTTTACAACACAAGCTTTTAAAGGAAACCCTGCTGGGGTTTGTATTTCACAAGAACCTTTAGAAGAGTCGTTGATGTATTCGATTGCTGAAGAGATGGCAGTATCAGAAACGGCATTCTTAGCCCTCAATACGATGACGTTGAAATGGTTTACACCAGAAGTTGAAGTTAAATTATGCGGTCACGGTACGTTGGCAACAGCGCATGTGATGAAGGAAAGAGGGTTAGTCAATGTGGGTGAGGTTGTAACGTTTGATACGCTTTCAGGGAAGCTATCTGCCACAGTTTGTGACTCCACAATCGAGCTTGACTTCCCAAGTACTGTGCTTGATCTTGGATTGGATGCTAATAAAGATTTGCTGGAATATTTAGGGCTGTGTGAAGACCAAGTCGTGTCATACAGTGAGTTCGATACCAAACAGTTTATTGAGGTTGTCAGCGAACAAGTTTTATTAGATTTAGCACCAAACTTTGATGCTCTAAAGCGTATTAAAGGTCGAGGCGTCGTTGTGACGGCATTATCGTCGAACTCTGAACTTGATTTTGTTTCGCGCTATTTTGCGCCGTGGGTTGGTGTTAACGAAGATCCCGTGACGGGTTCTGCGCATTGCGCTCTCACACAATACTGGTCAGAGAAACTAAACAAAGCGCATTTCAATGCTTACCAAGCGTCGCGCCGCGGTGGGTATGTATCGACAGAGCTATTGCCGAATGGTCGTATAAAACTGATAGGGTCTGCAACCACCGTAATCAGTGGTACTTTAAAAGTCTAAACTTCAATATCATTCATAAAACAGCAATGTCGTTATTTAGAACGGAAACGTCATAATTTAAATCTGCTAGGTCACTACTTAAGGAATAATCGTGTCAGCCTTTTATCTGTCTCAAGTACTCGTCGCGATCGCTATTTGTTTCGATTTGTTGTCCTTCCAATTTAAGGAAAGGAAGAAAATCGTCACATGCTTGTTTTTTGCGGGCGTTCTTATCTCTAGCCATTTCATTTTGCTCGAGCAATGGACGGCGGCAAGTTTGATGATCATCGCGACCATTCGATATTTAACGAGCGTGTTTTCTACGTCACCCAAATTTAAATATTTGTTCTGTTCCATGTCGCTGGTTGCGACAGCCTTTACTTACTCAGGGCTGATCAGTGTCTTGAGTTGTTGTGCTTCGATGTTTCAAACGTTTGCGGCATTTAATAAAGATGACCGTCGATTAAGAGAACTGATGATTATCGGCACCAGTTTCTGGTTAGTGCACAACTATTTGATTGGTTCACCTACCGCAGTGGTGATGGAAGCCTTGTTTATCTGCAGTAACTTAGTGGGCTATTACCGTTTCTATTTTAGAAAGAGTGCTGTGGCTTAGGGCTTATAGCTTAGGAGATCAAGAAGCTAGGCTTTAGATAAAACGATAAAGTACTGCACCATATTCATCTAACAAGGATTAGGAGAGAGCGATGTCAAATATCTACTCGGATGTGCCTTCGTCAATACCCGACGAAATCTTCAACGACATCATTGCTACTGAGAATGTGCGGATTGAAAGAATACTATCTCATGGGCACAGTTCTCCAGAACAAGGTTGGTATGACCAAGATGAAAACGAATGGGTTATGGTGTTAGAAGGGCAAGGTGTTATTGAGTTCGAAGACGGACGTGTCGTTACCTTGTCTAAAGGGGATTACATCAATATTGCCGCGAGAGAAAAGCACAAGGTTCTTGGTACGGACAAAGATGCTGTGACTATTTGGCTGGCTGTGTTTTATCGTTAACATCGTTAGTAAACAGTAAGATGGAAAATCAACAAGACATGAAAGGGGTGTGTCGTGGTTAGAATTCGAAATTACCAAGCGAGTGATGCCAAAGCATTATGGGAGATCTATTTCCATACCGTCCGAAATATTAACGTTCGTGACTATTCTCAAGAGCAAGTCGAGGCTTGGGCGCCAAGTAATTTTGACTCTGAGCTGTGGCAAAAGTGCTTGCATCGCATACAACCCTTTGTTGCGGAGTTGGACGGCCGCGTTGTTGGTTATACTGACCTACAACCAAACGGCTTGATTGATCACTTCTTCTGTCATCATGAATATCAAGGGAAGGGGGTTGGGAGAGCTTTGATGGAGCATGTATTCCAAATCGGTTCCGTGCGTGGTGTCTCTCGATACTTTTCAGAGGTGAGCATTACCGCTAGACCTTTCTATGAGCACCTTGGCTTTACGGTCGTCAATGAGCAGGAAGTTGAGATGCGTGGCGTAAAACTCACCAACTACGTGATGGAGAAGGTGGTCGGATAAGTGGGCGAGCGTTCTTTAGAAGATCGAGGCCTACTTTGAAATATTAATAAACCTTTTTAAGGATAACTTTTTCCGATCTATTGATATTGTCGATGAGTTCAAATTGTGTGCAAGGTAATTTGTCCAATCTAAACATTGAGTGAATACAAGGAGTGTTGTTCATGAGTCATGTGAGTCGGTCTAAACTATATACATTAGTGTCGATGTTGTCCTTTGGTGTTGGGGTTCTCGCCTTAGATGCCGGGGTCTCGGGGCTGTTTCCTCTCTTTGTCGTCGTCATCTCATTTTTTTCATTCGTCATTAATTCTTTTCTTTGTTTGTTCGGAGGGAAGTACGATGATGCGTTTAGTACCTATCAAGAAGCCAACAAAGCGCGCGCTGGTGCGTTAGTTAAAGGGTTCGACAGCAAAGAAAAATAGGTCTCTATCTAAAACAACGAGAGTCTCAATTTTGTTACAGTTATTGCTTCGGTAATTGTCTTTCTACAATGAAAATTCATAGCGTGACCGATAATATTGACCTCGTTTTTTGGTTAGAGGAAATGAAGTGGGAATAGAAGCTTTAGCATTTGTGATGGACGCATTAATCACAGCATGTTGTATGTATATCGCGTCAAAAATGTCTTTCGTTGTGGCTGATTTTAAATCCCTGCTTAGTATTGCCGTTATCGTAGCTTTGGTGTCATTGATTCCAACAGTGGGCTGGGTTCTAGGGCTTATTTTGTTTGTATTCTTGCTCGGAAAGGCGACGCATTCCAGTATTGGTGATTGTATCTGGGTAGTGGTTTTCACCAAAGTGGTGTCTATGGCGGCGTTTCTGGTGTTTGGGCGCTTATTTGTGTAGCAACCGGTTAAGTCCTAACAGTACCGTTTGATGCTGATATTGGCTAGGTAGAGAAATATAAGAAGGGTGTGAACTTGTCACACCCTTAAAGAATTTTTATATTGATTTTCTGTCAAATAGCTTGATTACTTAGGCAGTAAAACCGCATCAATGACATGAATTACACCATTGCTCGCTTTAACGTCTGGGATCACGACCTTAGCCTTGTTGATCATTACATTTCCGTCGTCAATTGCTACCATTACAGCCTCACCTTGCACTGTTTCTGCACTACTCAGCTTCATTACTTCAGCCGCCATTATTTTCCCTGGAACCACATGGTAGGTGAGTATAGCGACTAGCTTGTCTTTGTTTTCCGGCTTCAACAACATTTCGACCGTTCCCTCTGGCAATGCAGCGAAAGCTTCATCAGTGGGCGCAAATACAGTGAACGGACCATCGCCTTTCAGCGTGTCTACCAAGCCTGCCGCTTTTACCGCCGCCACTAAAGTGGTGAAAGAGCCATTTTCCGCTGCGACATCAACGATGTCTTTCTTCATTTCATGGTGGTTAGCGTGAGCAAAAGCTGTAAAAAGCAACGTTGCAACTAGTACTGACAGAGTCTTACTTAAGTGATTCAACATATTGTAGTCCTTTGAGTTTGTCTGTTATTTCCGAGATGTATTACGAAAGCTTAAAAGCGATAGATCAACTTATTGTAGTCTTAAGCCACTTGCTATGGTTGTCGAAGTCACCAGACGAAACTCATCCTCATGGTTAAATACTTGTTATAATTCTATTTATGTAGTTATAGTTAACGGGTGATTATTCAAATAATGGATGTGAATATGAGGTTCGTTTTACCAGTTATGTTTTCGGCATTTGCTTCAATGCCCGCTTATAGTGGCCTTGCTCCAAGTGAAGGCTTCAGCGGTAACTTCAGTGTTTTGGCCGGTTTTTACTCGGATAGCAGTAATTTGAGTACCGAACAAGATTCGAATCAAGCAAGCCTTACCATGGAAGGGGATAGTGAGAATCAGGGGTTACTCGGCTTTCTTGGAACCGTTCAGTACACCTTTGGTGAATCCCTGACTCATCAAGTTTACGCAGGTACGACGCGAGAGGATATTGCGACGGGTACCATCGCCTTTGAGATTGGTTATCGACATCAACTCTCAGGCGGCACCATATTAGACGTTTCTGTGTTGCCGACACTTATCTCTGGTAAGGCTTGGGCGGATCCTTATGCAGTAGGCGTTAATCGAAATGAAACGGATGTAAAAGGTAATGTTGGGCGACTCCAACTAACCAACATCGGCGGGACCGCCTTCCGAACGGATTTCGCAATTGGTCAATCTGACGTTGATGATGAGCTATCTGGTACTGAAGATAAATTAGGTTTGACTGACGAAGAAGTAGGGCTATTGGATAGGGAAAGAACTTATGTGTACGCCAAAGCAGGGTACCCCTTCATCTTACCCAACCAAGCTGGCGTGTTCGTTCCATCTATGGTGTATTTCAATTCAGATGCAGAAGGCGGTGCACTCAGCTTCGACAGTTAAGGTATTGAACTGAATTACGCGAAGAGAATCGGTCGTCATGGTTTTGTTGTGACGTTAGATGCTAGTGATCGTCAGTACGATGAAGCAAACCCAATTTATGGCAAAGCACGTGAAGAGAACGAATACGGCGCCTTTCTAGCTTATGAATTTGGTGGCTTGATGGGCTATGAAGATTGGTCGTTTATCACCTTACTTGGCCTAAGAACGATTGATTCCAATATCGACTTCTATAACTCCGAACAAGTACTCGCGAGCGTTGGTGTTGACTATAAATTTTAACGGTTACACATAGCCGAAGCACTCGCTAGAACTTGGGTTCTGCTTTCGCTTTATTATTTGTTAAGTTATTTCGAGCACTTACCGCCTTTAAGGTTGTAGGTGCTCGTTGCTATCCGTAATATGAAAAATAGTTTACATCTAGGATCAGATAATAAGGAAGCGCTTTGGAAATACAAATTAGACATCTTGAACCCACCGATAACCAAGATATTTTTGATATTTATCGACACTCGTCAGTATTAGAGAATACCTCACAAAAGCCTTTTCTTAGCTCTGATCAAGTGGAGCGACTGTTTGGTCACTCAGACCATTTCACTTTAGTTGCGGAAGTTTCTGGCAAGGTCGTCGGGCACATTACTTTATTCATGACCACGAAGGTGAGAGACAGACATTGCGCTGGACTTGCGATAGCGATTAATCCGGATATGCATGGCAAAGGGGTCGGTAAGGCATTAATGCAAGAAGCGATCAATCAAGCCGATAACTGGCTAAACCTCGTTCGCCTTGAGTTAGAGGTTCATGCCGATAATCACGGTGCGATTGCTTTGTATAAAGGCGTAGGTTTTGAACTAGAAGGCACCAAAAGGCTGAGCACGTTCAAAAACGGGAAATACATCGATATGTTGTTGATGTCCCGAATTAGACCTGACTGCCTTTGATCGTGAGCTACTCGTCTGGATTTAACAGGCAAAATAATATCGGTAATATCGGTTGAACAAAGCCCTAAACATTTCGTTGTTTGGGGCTTTTTATAATGAGAGCACTAATTGTTGTCGATCCCAAAGCCGTTACGCAGCGCAAATTGAATCAGTTCAGTGTGATTATCGAGTTCGAGAATATCTAGCATGCGGTATTTGTGGGATTCAATCGTTCGTGGGCTTAGAAATAGAATCTCCGCACATTGCTTAGCAGTATAACCTTGGGCTAATTGAGTCAGGACCGTACATTGCTTTTTGGTCAGCAACAGTAGCTTTTCACTTTCGTTGATGTTGTCGGCTTCGTCGCTGGTGACACTGCGCGTCATTTTAGAGTGCTGCCAAAAGCAGAGCCAAATGTCACTGAGCAGCTTGATTCGTGTCATGTCCGTCGTTTCAATCGGTGTGTCGTAACGGTTGAAGCGTGAGAAACCGATAGCGCCCCATTGTTGTCCAAATAACGAAAGGCTCACAATCCCATGCCAATTTGCACCTTCTTCATAAAGTACACGTAATGGGTCGACCTTGTGGCTTTTGAGGGTTTCTTCAGGGAATAACTGCCAACACTTTTTTGAACGCAAAAGCTTAAGATAATCAAGATAATTGCCTTTTAGAAAGCGTTCCATTTCAAGCGGTGGAGTATCTGATTTGGATACAGAGATACTCTTGCCAGTGTCCAAAAGAATCATAGAGTTTGGAAAGAGGGTAAGCCTGTCGAGTTTAAACCAAGTTAACGCTTCTCTTGCCAGCAAGGCAAAAGTGCTATCGAAATCTTTGGGTTGGCAAGCGGTCAAAATGTTGGTTTGGTGGGAAAGCAGATCTTCAAAGCTATCGAATTGGTTATCTATCATATTGACCGTCATTGGTTGTTTAAGACAAAAATAGCGGTAATAACCAAAGTGTGTCAACCAAAGAGTCGAATGTTGTTCTGAATAAACCAGGTCCTGCGCCTCGAATTTATTGAGTAATTGGTTAGTGAAATTACGATTTAACTGTGTATAGTAGCAACCGTTTGCTTCGTATAACCCCAATGATATGGTTTGGGGGTCTCTACCAGCTCCCGCAAAGTGCTGATTACGAAGGGTTTAGATCACAATTGTGTTCTTACTCTTTGTAATGGCGTTCAAAAACATCCTGTCTATTATTCAGAGTAAGTGCACACCTAAAATCCATAGTAGGTGAAATATGAACGCATTTATTCAAGGGCTTCCAAAAGTAGAGCTGCATTTACACATTGAAGGCTCACTCGAACCTGAGTTACTGTTCCGACTCGCTCAACGTAACGGGATCGACCTGCCTTATTCATCCCCAGAGCAATTAAGACGCGCATACGAATTTGATGATTTGCAGTCATTTCTCGATATCTATTATCAAGGTGCTGATGCGCTGCGCACTGAACAAGATTTCCATGACCTAACATGGGCGTACTTAGAGCGCTGTAAAGCCGATAATGTTATTCACACCGAAATCTTCTTTGATCCTCAGACACATACTGATCGTGGTATTGCATTCGATACCGTAATTAACGGTATTCATCATGCACTTGAACAGGGGCAAAAAGAGCTGGGTATTACCTCGCAAATTATTGCCTGTTTCTTGCGTCATCTGTCTGAAGAGAGCGCAATCCAAACGTTCGCCGACGTGCTAAAGCACCAAGATAAAATCATTGGTGTTGGACTAGATTCTTCAGAGCTAGGACACCCACCAGAGAAGTTTCAGCGCGTATTCCAACAAGCCAAACAGGCAGGCTTTTTGACTGTGGCTCATGCAGGGGAAGAAGGGCCTGCTCAAAACATCGTTGATGCGATTGAGATGCTCAGTGTGAGTCGTGTTGATCATGGTGTGCAGTGTATAACTGATGACGCTTTGATTGCCGAATTGATTGAGACGAAAATGCCGCTGACCGTGTGTCCATTGTCTAACATCAAACTGCGAGTATTCCCTGTAATGGAAGACCACAACATTGTTGATCTGTTGAGAAAAGGTGTTGCCGTTACAATTAACTCAGATGATCCAGCGTACTTTGGTGGCTACATGTCGGATAACTTCAACGCAGTGAACCAAGCTCATTATATGACGGAGCAAGAGTTGGCGCAGTTTACTTTGAATGCTATCGAAGCGAGCTTTATCGAAGAGTCGTTGAAGCAGCAGTACCGAGGTGCGGTTCAAGCGTATCTTGAGCAAGCTAGCGAACTGTGTTGTTAATATTGAATAGACTCGTTTACTAACAGGTAGAGCACTAAAAGGTAGCTTATAGCTTTTAGCTTTTAGTGCCCCGTCATTTAGAACCACCAAACGACCAGCCACTGTTGGTCGTTTTTATTTCGGGTTGAGCACCACTCGCTAACTAAGTCTATGAGTTAAGCTACTAAGATATTTGATTTTATTTAGATATAAATCATATTGCCTTCGTAATGATGTACTACATTTAAAGAAGATGTAGAGGTATAGCGTTAACGTTGTATAGATATTTTCGAAGGAGGTATAAATCGTTGTTAGACCCAATAATCGGTGAACAAATTCAGTGGCCTTGTGATTTGCCGCAAGACTTTATAGACAGTCTGCTCGAAATAGCCGTTTTAAAAACGGGTATACATAGCCTTGAGATTACGAAAAAATTCCAAAATCTCCCAGGGGTTTTTTATATTCTTACCGGTTCGGCTGGTATCTGCTTTTCAACTGAGAATTTGAAAAGTCTGTCGGGTGGGGTCGTAGGTAAAGGCGATTGGATCGGTGCGCTGTCGGTTCATGTTGACTATAACCTGTTTGCTATAGCTGAAGAGGTAGAGCCCATCACAATGGTACTTTTCCCTTCAGACAAGATATTAGAGCTCGCTGAAAAAAAGTGCATGGTATTTAAATGGCTTCTTCATAGTGGCGCTAAAGCCCAATCTATTTGGATTCAAGCTTTCTTGTCGTCTATTCATGAGAAAGAACAAAAAACGATTTATGTATTGTTAGAATTGGCGGCTCGCCAAACCAATATTGCAGGTGCAACACTCAGTATCAACATTTCGCAAAGCCAACTGAGCACCATCACTGGTATATCCAGGCCTAGATTAAACGAAGTATTAAAGGGAATTGAACAATTAGGCATGGTGAAAATTCAGCGGGGCAAGGTGTTTATTTCGGATGTCGAGGGCTTATATGAGCGTATTTCTCCAATGAATTTGATGATTCGTGACCCTATGGCGAAAATGAAGCCACAATAGTGTTGATTCTCATTTGATTAACAACATTTCGTTATCGAGATGTTTTGGCGTTCTAAGTCCCTCTTTATGAGTAAATCATGGTCTTGTGTTCTTTTGGGAACATACATAGCTCACTAATATCGATAACTTACGCCTGATATTTATAAAATTTAAATTTAGTGAGTAATGTAGTTATGAAAATGGCCGTATTGGAATACAAAGTGTGTGGGATAGGTGACTGGATTAAGACAACGATCTCAAGTCGTTGTGCGTATTTGTTGGCTGTCGAATATAAACAGTTGGGTTGGCCTGCTAGAGTAAATGGTGAAGCAATATCAATCGATTAGTCTTGCGTTTGCTTTAGGTTAATAATGAATGTTGAGATAAAAAAGAAGCTGGCAATATGCCAGCTTCTTTTATTTTTAAGTGAAAAAAGTATTAAGTGACACAAGTGAGGTTACTTGTTCACGTAATCTTTGAATTTTTGCTTAGTTTCAGCGTCTGCTTTGTCGTACCAGAAGTAGAGCATTTCTTCGGCCGTGTTAGCAGCGTGGGCATCAATCTTTGCTGGTAGTGTTACTGGTTGAACAACCGCTGCCGTTGCGCCAGCTGCTGTACCCATAGCTAATGCAGCAATGCCGCCTTTTTGGTTGTATTCTTTCGCTTCTTGAGGGAACTTGCGACCAATCTGCATCCCATCTTTCATTAGTTTGTCTTGCTTAACACTGATTGCATTTTGGTTTTCATCAACCAATTTCCAATCTAGGTTATCAAAGCCTTTCTTCGCTTCAGCGGTATTGCGGTATTTAGGCATATCAAACGTCAATGCGGCGTCCGTAGCGCTAAAAGTTGCGATAATAGCGTCGCTATCAACAAACTCACGGTCGTTACCTTTATCAAAAGCAAGTTGATATTGGAATACGATTTGGTTTTGACCATCAGGAACGGTTAGCGTTTTATGAGAAGAAAATAAGCTGCCATCTAGGTCAGGCTTAGCTTCGTTTACCGCTAGGATATCAACACTTGATGGAACTTGGATTTCAACGTCAGCTAATACTGCTGGTGCAGCAACAATAGCAGTAAGTAGGGCAATGCTTTGGATAGTCTTCATAATCATACAGTTGTTTATGGTTAGAGTAAGTCACGATCTCACGCAGGACGAAGTATTTCAAGTTACCGAGTCTCTATTTGGTAAAATTCACCGAAACTTAACGTAAGGATAAAACTTGAAAGCATAAACCGTGCTTAATAACGCGATATACAATGTCGCTAATCGTTATTGCCCCCGTATTATTTCGATGCCTCATTTCCCGTTGTATTAGCTTGCTGATTGAGTTTTTGTATTAAGCGTGTGGCTTGGTGGCTGTTAACCATCAATCGATTGATCAGTTGCTGAAGTAATTCGGCCTCAGGCATTGTGTGATGCTCGGTTACCTGTTCTGCGGAAACTGCAAGCTCAAGTACCTCTGTCATCTCAAACCTTGATGCAATCGCTCTGACTGCGTTTAAGGTTCTGCAGAGATCATACGGTCTGGCGCTAGAAAATAACTCTATCAATTCGTCAATTTCGTTATCTAACTCCTCGACGAGAGAGGTCAAACATTCGAGTTTCTCACCTGTTTCCATCTTACCGCTAGTCAGCAATAGACTGCGCGACACCTCTTCTTCTGTGAGTGGTAACTTGTTCTTCGGCAGACGTGTCAATATGGTGATATTGCTTTCATCTTTGTTTGGACGGTTGTGTACATTAGCCGAGTTATGTCGGTTAACCTCAAATTGGTGATGAAACTCATTAATGGCGTTTTGTAAGCTGTTTTTCTGCAATGGTTTGGTGAGTACGAAATCAGCCCCTGACAGAATAAATTCATCGTGCGCCTCTTTAAACACATCGGCTGTACACGCGAAAACCACGGTAGTTAGCTTGAGTTCGTTGCGGATTTTTTGAATCGCCTCAATACCGCTCATGTTCGGCATGTGATTGTCCATGATGATTAAGTCATATTGGTTTGAGGCTAGTTTGTCTAAAGCTTGTAAACCATCGTAGGCGTTCTCAACCGTTAAGTTGATAGATTCACAGAACTTCCTGATTACCATCGCGTTGATCTTGTTGTCTTCGACTAATAATACTGAGAAGTTATCGAGAGTCTGATGGGTTCTGATTGGTGTTTGAACGACGATTTTCTCTTCTAGTTCGTGCATTTCTAACGGCAAAGAGATAGCGAATTGAGTACCTGCATTCAGTTGGCTAGTGACTACAATACTTCCGCCCATCAGTTCGACTAATTGTTTCACAATCGACAGTCCTAACCCTGTTCCGCCAAATTTACGTGTCGTTGAAAGCTCGGCTTGTTCAAAGGCTGTGAATATATGGTCGATCTTATCTTCTGCAATGCCAATACCAGTATCAGTCACCAAAATATTCACGCTTGGCGGGGTTGTCGGTGCAATCAAAAACTCCACTTCGACCTTGCCTGACTCAGTAAATTTGACTGCATTACCTGCCAAATTAAATAAAATCTGACGGGTACGTGCGGGGTCTCCCACCAACTGAATATTGGCAGGGATGCTGTCCTTGATGACAAAATCGAGGCCTTTGTCAGTGGCAAGTGGCGTCAATGTTTTATCAAGGTGTGTAACCACGTCTTTGACTGAGAATGGGCTGTATTCAAGCTCCATTTTTCCTTGTTCAACCTTAGAAAAGTCGAGAATGTCATTCAATATGGTAACGAGGTGTTGACCTGAATCGATGATGATTTGTGCTTGTTGGCTTTTTCCGCTTTGTCTGCGGCTTCTTGATAGGAGAGGTTGTTTCGCTTTAACTCAAAGACACGCAGGATAAAGAGGGTGAATGAGAAGGCAAAGGTGAGTAGCGCCAATGTGATGATGAGTTTAACGATGATGCTTTTAAGCTGGTCTTGAACATCGGTAAATTGATGTTCAATCTGCTCAAGGTATTCCATGCTATGGACCGAAAGCACGCGTGATAGCAGTTGGCTCTGTTGCTCATTAAGTTCAGTAAACGTTTTAGACAGGTTAGCCAAGTCTGAGTTTATGCCTTGATGTTGAATTTGTGTGCCTGCAAACAGCACGCTAGCGAGCAGCTCACTTTGAACATTTATGTTTGAAGATGTGATCGCGTCAATATTGTGTGAGCCATCTCTTGAGCCAGTTTCTGTGAGTTGTAGAGTTAGGGATTGCAGAATGAATTGACGGGCAACACTCAATCCGACGAGGTTGTCTAGCGTATCCACGTTCGCTATAGAAGCGGTGTGGAAACGCTCAAGTAACTCCGGGGTTTGTAAGCCTCGAAAGAACACTGAGTGGATATTAGTACCTTGATAGCTACCTTTGAGCAATTGCAGTTCTTTTTCTAGGGTGACTAAATTTGCCGTCATTTGATAAGGGTTCGAGATCCCCGCGAGAGCCGCATTGGTTATCTGATCGCGCATTTCTAGTACTTCATGCCCGAGCTCACGGACAGATTCACCATATTTAGTGACTTTCTCATGCTCAAAATAGGTCAGCATGATAAAGCTGACTAAGCCCACAAATAGTGAGATAAACAGTAAAAAGATGAGTCTGATTTTATTCATTTTCAAACTCCACTAGCATCTGAGGACGGTCACCGGTGAGGGTTTCTAGAAAGGTTTTGATGTCGCTAATGGTTTGGTCCTCAAATGTTTTTCCTAACTGGCTCTCTCCCATAATCTTAATCGCCTCTTCTAGCGTAGCGGTTTGTCCATCGTGAAAGTAGGGTGCTGTGATTGCGACGTTTCTAAGGCTAGCAACACGGAATAAGTGCTTGTCTTGTGGTTGAGCGGTAAACATAAAGCGACCTTGATCTTCACTTCGTTCGGAACCTGTCTTTGATAATCCAAAATATCCAAATCGCATCACCATACCTCCGCCAATATTGGTGCCTTGATGACAACGGATACAGCCCTCATCTTGGAAGGTTTCCCACCCCGTTGTGCGGCGTCGGAAAGGGCATTTATATCCCCCCGTAAATATTGGTCAAATGGCGCATCTGGGGTGGTTAACCCCTGCATAAATTCAATCAGCGCTAACTTTATTAGTCTCCTAAAAGGTTAAAACCACCGACTTTAGTCGGTCAGCTTTAGCTAT